>JANOFD010000246.1:0-4645 GCA_031413455.1 Rhodobiaceae bacterium | reverse complement strand
GACTTGGGAAGAGGAGGGTAACCGGACTGCATCCTTACTCAGTATGCTGAATAAAGGGTTAGGCGTTGAGGTTCAGCGCGAATCTGAAGTGCCGCGGCCCCGTCACAGGCTCAGGTCTTCGCGTATCGTCCAGCTCAAGCCCGGAAAGCGAAAATCGGGAAAAGTAACTCTCGCCGCTGCGTTCATGATGCATTAACCCGACAAGCGGAGCGACCCCCTGGTCCACATCCACCCGGAATGAACGTTGATCATCGCCGATTTCGATAGAACCTTCCGTCATACCAAGGCCCGTTGAAGCCGAAACCAGAAACGACACTGGCCGGCCATGATCGACCGGCTCCTCCGCCAATGAGAAAGTTTCCGCTTGAGCGCCGCCATTATGCGTCGAGAACGCCAGCCTGTCCCTGTTGAAGGCCTCCGGGTTCAGCAGAAAATGTCCCAGCCGCAATGAACCTCGCCCCCACTCGCGCCAGTTCAGTACAATGTCGTACTCAACCCGCGGCGCATGGGCACAGAAACGGATTCGCTTGAAGAGCGGGCCCATTGGCGTTGAAATGTCGGCTTCAATCACCGCGTCAGCCGAATGCTCATCGCCATAGATCCGGGGCAGGACCCACTCAAGATCGGAAATTTTGGAAACACCCGGCGCTTCGAAAACGCTGTTGCCCGTGTACCAATCGAACTGAAGATCGATGGCGTCATAGTGACCGTGCAGAAGCGAGACCAGCATCGGCGGCCGCGTATCGCCACGCACGTGAATTTCGTGAATGGCAAGCCCCCGCCGCCGGTTCAAAACAACAGAAACAGATGGCGTTTCAAGCTCGATCCATTTCTGTTCCGTGTGCGCCACTGGCGCTGAAAACGGTACAGGCACCGACCTTGGGCGCGCCCCAAGGGTGCTGTCTGCAGCTGCCAACCTTTGTCGAAAACGTCCCCACCGCGCCTGTGTGATGTGTGTGCGGAAGTCACTGGACCACAAATAGCAAAGCTCACGCCAGGCGTTGGCATCGCTATTGCGCATTTCAACGAGGCCCCGATAGATCCGGTGACAGGCCGCATTGATCGCAATGTCGTCGCGGCCCGACACCGCCCAGCGCGTGATGTTGTATTTCTTGTGCTTTTTTACGGGAAGCGGGTAGGCAGGCGTCTGCAACTCCAAAAGCTGATCGGCCGATGCCGTGTCGATCAGGGCCAAGGCTTGCGTGGGCTTAAGGAACTGAACGCGGTCCGATTGAACAAGCCGCCGCCAGGCCGACGCAATCGTTTGCCACTCGCCGGATTGAACCGCATCCTCGGTATGAAAGCGCTTCGGTCTAAAATCAAAAATCTCGGCATCATTGCTGTAAAGCGGCAACAGTCGCGGCTGCGTCCCGCGCTGTGTTTCGACAAAGCTCAGATAGTCGCGCACTTCGACGTCACCGTGTGCCATCCGCTGAAGCTTTTGAAACGCCATTGTATGCGTCCACAACAACGCAATCTCAGAACCGTCTGAACCGCGCGCGCGCTGCGGATGATATTTGAGCTCGTCATTCCACTCCGGATGATGCGCCGCGACATTGTCCCAATCCATCAGGATGGCGCGGTAACCTGCCGCCAGATACAGCGGCACCAGACCGGCGGAGTATGCCTGCTCATTGACAAGAGCGACGGTAGGGCGCGCTCCCAAAACCGTTTCATAGACCGTATGTCCAAGCGCCAGATTGGCTTCATTCACGCGGGCAGGCACAAGTGGCCCGATCAGTTGGGCATAGCCCGATCCCACGAATTCGACGAACCCCGCCGCAATCAGACGCCGCAATTCGCCGATCCAGGCCGGATCAATCGCGGCAATCGACTCCAGCGTGTAGCCTGTCGCCTCTATGGCGATCGGCGCACCGACAGCCTCGGGCAAACGCAAGAGCGGCCAATAGCACCGTGCAACAACCTCAGGGCGCTGCTCTTCCTCAATCGATGAAAAAGCAAGATTGAGGTGGAACAGTGCAAAGACGTTCAGCTTGCTCATGCCCGCACGGTTTCAATCCGCAAGGTGTTGAGTGCCGCTGCCGCGTTCGCACGAGCCGCAGCGACACTGTTGCCCGTCGCCAGCACCATCGCCGCCGTGCAGCCGGAATGCGTCGGCTCCAGGATTTCATCGCCAGGTGCGACCGTCACCACTATCTCCTCTATGCCGGACAGACGTCTGGCGTCTTCCAGCCCCACAATGCGCGAGACACGTCCCGGTTCAGGAAAAGCATAGCGTTGGACGATTGACGTTTGGCGCTTGGGCAGCAGGTCAGCCAGATCCACGCGTTCGCCCAAAGCCAGCTTGATCACCGCGCCGATAAAATCGACCCCGGTGTTAAGAGGGATCTCGCGCGTACAGAAATAACCGCCAGAGGCCCGAGCCGCCAGTTCGATGACAGTGGGTTTACCGTTAGCGACGACGAGGTCACCCTTGATGTTGCCTGTTGAGATACCGAGTGCGCGCCCGGCGGCCTCCGCTGTTCGCTTCACCGTGATCTGCATGCGCGCGTCAAGATGACTTGGCAAATCGCCGCCATTCTCAATGAAATAGGGCGCATAGCGTTCGATGAACTCATAGTTCCGGTCCGAAAATCCCGGCGTCACGCCTTCGCCATCGATCAAAACGGACTCGGTCGAAATTTGCGGGCCTGCCAAAAATTCTTCCACCATCACCCGGCGCGTCGGCGACTGCTTTGCAGCCGTCTCGAACACGGCGGCAAGGTCCATGCCGGCTTGCAAGCGTTGTACGCCGCGGCTGCCGCGGCTATCGACCGGCTTGACGACCAACCGATAGTCGCGCTGCTTTGCAAATCGCCGCAATTGCTCGGCGTCCGCAAGCGCAGAGAACCAGGGCACAGGCACGCCAGCCTCGGCAAAGCGCTGCTTCATCGCCAGCTTGTCTTGCGCCAGTCGCGCCGCTTCAAGTGGAATGCCCGCCAGACCCAGGCGCTCGGCAACCGTCGCCACTGTCAGCGGCACATCGCAGCCGATGGTGATCACGCCATCAATTCTGCAAACCGTCCGATGATAATGCTCAGCTGCCGCCAGCGTTTCAGCAACATCATAGGTTGACGCCAGGAAATGATCATCAGCCGCAGCAAACCCGGGTGCGTTGGGGTTCAGGTCGCTCACTACCACACGATAGCCCAACTCCTTCGCGCGCTGGATGCCGTGCAGCGCTTGCACGCCGCCAGAGACAATGAGCAAAGTCTTGGTCATCAGAAGTACAGCCCGCCATTGACGTTGAGCGTCTGTGCCGTGATGTAGTTCGACGCATCGCTGGCGAGGAATGCCACGGCATCAGCCACTTCACCCGGCGTTCCCATGCGGCCCAGCACGATGCTCTCAGCCGCCTTCGCAACCGACGCCGCCGCCATTCCAGCCGCCGCCATCTCCGATTGTATCAATCCCGCAGCGACCACGTTCGAGCGAATGTTCCACTTGGCGCCAAAGCGCGCGATAACTTGTGAGAGCGAAATCAGCCCGGCTTTCGACGCCGCATAATGGGCCGTGCGCGGGCCGCCATACTGCCCGCTCACGGAACCTATGTGGATAATGGATCCGCCATGCGCTTGCTTGAGCGTAGGCAACGCCACTTGCGAGCACACGAACGGTCCGCGCAGGTTCACGCCAAGAATCTCATCCCAGTCGCTGTCAGTCACTTGATCGAAATCTGTTGGCTTGTTGATGCCCGCATTGTTGACAAGAATTGAAAAGGCGCCAAAGCGCTCGACCGCCTTCGCCATAGCCGCCTCGACGCTGTGACGGTCAGAGACTTCCATTTCAATGGCAAAGACAGCACGGTCGGCGCCCGCAAGTTCCTTTTGCAGCGCCAAAGCTCCGTCGCGCTGTGCGCGATAGGTGAAGGCAACTTTCACTCCCGCGCCCGCAAGTCGCCGCACGATGGCACTACCGATACCTCGGCTGCCTCCGGTGACGAAAGCGATTTTACCTTCCAGCGAGGTACTCATTTCGTGTTCACTTTCTTGCGTGCAAGAGCCCGGCGCGCCGCCGCAGCAATGAAGGGGCCAGTCAACTCATAGTGTTCCGCCAACTCATCTGGCTCGCCGGATTGCCCAAAGACATCGCGCACACCCACAAACTCGATCGGGCAGGGCGCTGTTTGCACGATGGCCTCAGCAACCGCCCCGCCCAAGCCGCCAAAAATATTGTGATCTTCAGCCGTGACAATGCACCCCGTCTCGCGAGAAGCCGCCGTCAACAGCGCCGAGTCGATCGGCTTGATCGTCGCCATGTTGATCACCCGCGCCGAGATGCCTTCGCGCGCCAGAATGTCAGCCGCATCAAGCGCCCGCGAAACCTCGACGCCGCAGGCAACCAAACTCACGTCGCAGCCTTGGCGTATCACTTGACCTTTTCCGATCTCAAACTTGTGTTCAGGCCCAAACACCCGCGTCGAAGCGCTGCGCCCGGTCCGCATATAGACCGGACCGTCAAATTCAAGAATGGCGCGCGTCGCTTGCCGCATCTCTTCCGCATCTGCCGGAGAAACTACCGTCATGCCGGGAATAGCTCGGAAGGCCGCGATATCTTCCAGAGCCTGCGCCGACCCGCCATCAGGGCAGGCCGGGTCGGGCAGGCGGCTTTGCACGGTGTCGCGCGGGAACAAGGATTGATTGAC
>JANOFD010000245.1:0-1889 GCA_031413455.1 Rhodobiaceae bacterium | reverse complement strand
CGGCCTTCATGCAGCACTTCCTGACCGAACTCCAGCGCCGCAAGGTCCTGCGCATCGCCTCGGGCTATGTCGTGGCCGGGTGGATCATCCTGCAGGTGGCGCTGTCGCTGCAAACGGCGATGAATCTGCCTGCGTGGTTTTCCACCATGATCGTCTCGCTGCTGATCATCGGTTTCCCGATAGCATTGGTCGCAAGTTGGTTCTTCGAGTTGACGCCCGACGGCATCAAGCGAACCACGCCGTCAAGCGGCATTGCGCGTTTCAAGCCTCAAACGACGGACTTCGCTTTGGCGGCAGCCTTGGTGCTGGTGCTTGCCGCCGTGGTGGTGCAACTCACAACGCCGCCGGCGACCGTCACCACAGCTGCGGCGCCGAAGCCGGAGCCCGCTGTTTCCGCCGCTTCAATCGCTGTGCTGCCCTTTGCCGACCTCTCGCCCGACAAGGACCAGGAGTATTTCTCCGACGGCATGTCGGAGGAAATCCTCAACGTGCTCGCCAAAGTGAAGGGCCTCGATGTTGCCTCGCGCACCTCGTCCTTTCAGTTCAAAGGACGCGAGCTCGGTGTTCCCGCAATCGCCAAGCAACTCAAGGTACGCCACGTCGTCGAAGGTTCGGTGCGCAAGTCAGGTAGCACGCTCCGCATCACTGCGCAGCTGATCGATACGAAGACCGACCGGCATCTGTGGTCTGAAACCTTCGACCGGCCACTCACAACGGAAAATGTATTCACAATTCAGGACGAAATCGCACAAGCCATCGTCAAGGCGCTGAATCAGACGATGGGGGCCGGCGCGGAAAAGGCAATTGTGGTGGCGCCCGTGACCGACAATCTGACGGCCTATGATCTCTTCCTTCAGGCGCGCCCGCTTTTTCTGGCGCGGGTCGATCTCGACAAGGCCGAAAAACTCCTGATCCGCGCCGTCGAGCAGGATCCAAATTACGCCAACGCGTGGGAGATGCGCGCGGCGTTGCAGTCGTTGATGGAGGAGTACGGTTATTCTTCCGCCTCCCAGTCCGAAATCGACCAGCGCACAATCGAGTTCGCGAACCGGGCGCTCGCGATCAATCCACAAAGCTCCACCACCATCGCGGTGCTCGCAAAACGGAAAATGAGCGCCGCTCAAAATCAGCGCCAGCGCGGCGACTACGCGGCCATCATTTCAGAGTACGAGCGTGCGCTTGGCTTTAACCCGCGCGATGCCTCCGCTCTCAACTGGCTGGGCCTCGCCCATGCCGATGTTGGGGATCTCAAGGCCTCATTGGCGAACTTCAGCAAATGCCTGGAATACGAACCCTATTACGGCCCCTGCGGCCTCAACCGGATTGTGGCTCTCGCTGCTATGGGCCGGGATGCAGAAGCACAGGTCGCCTATCGAGCGGCGCTCAATGCGGGCATCATGAAAAAATCTATGTTTCCATTGTTGGCGCGGACCGGCCAAGAAATTCCATTCAAAGCCACGGCCAACTCGCCGAGCGTCCTTTTTGGATGGCGCTGGCATGACGAACTCTATGAAGCCTACCGCCATCCAGAACGGACATACCCGGAATTGATCGCCGACATTCAAAGGTTTAACCAGAAATCCAAGCAAATGACCGAGGCCGATCTTGCGTCCCTCCTGGTTCCGATCGGCGCCTTTGACCTTATCCCACTCTCGATCGATTGTTGGGACGCTTCGTTTGCCGGGTACCGGCGTTCGACACAGTTCAAAACCAGAATCAGGAATTCCGGTGTCTACGACTATTGGCGCAAGCACGGCTTCCCGCCGCAGTGCAAGCCTGTCGGCAAAGACGACTTCGAGTGCACCAGGAAGTCCACCGTGGCCGTGTAGGCGTAGTACTTGTCCATCGGCCCCTCGTTCTCCGAGGTGCTGCGCGCCATCCACAGCCCG
>JANOFD010000244.1:0-3020 GCA_031413455.1 Rhodobiaceae bacterium | reverse complement strand
AAACTGTGGACGTTAGAGCTGAAGGCGAAGGCTTCGCCGTGTTGCTAGACGGTAAGCCGGTTAACACGCCAGGAGGCAAGGCGATGATTTCGCCAACTTTGGCACTGGCCGAGGGAATTGCTGCGGAGTGGCGGGAGCAGGGTGAGCACATCGACTTGGGGAACATGCAGCTCACAAAGGCGTTGAACACGACGTTGGATCGTGTGGCCGGTCGTCGCGAGGAAGTTATCGACGAGTTGGCGAGTTTCGCCGGCAATGATCTTCTTTGTTACCGCGCAGTGGCGCCGGTCGAGCTTGTGCGTCGGCAATCAGCGAGTTGGGATCATTGGTTGAAATGGGCCGTCGAGACTCTGGGTGCTAACTTTGCAGTGACAACTGGGATTAGTCACACCGAGCAAGAGCCCGGCTCACTTGCACAGATACGTTCCGCAATCGCTGCGCTTGATGACTATAGGCTGACCGCGTTGCACACTGGCATTACGATTACGGGGTCTGCGGTTCTGGGCTTGGCGTATCTGGCAGGCGCGTTGTCGGCGGATGAGGCATTCGCGGCATCGCAGGTCGACGAAGAGTTTCAGGCTGAGCGATGGGGCCGCGACGACGAGGCCGAGGGCGTGCGGGCCCGGCGGCTGGATGAACTTCGGGCGGCGCGGCGTTACCTTGATCTTCTGAGCGATTAGGCGCGGGAAAAGCCGGATTTCCGCCATTGCGCGGGGGGCTGATCTGTGCAGATTAGGCGCGACGAGTCATGCCCTTGCCGGGCTGCTGGGGACTGAAATTCATGCACGAGATTATTCGTGAACTTGAGCGGCGCCGTGCTGCTGCCTACATGGGCGGCGGCGAGAAGCGGATTGAGGCGCAGCACGCGCGCGGCAAGCTGACGGCGCGCGAGCGGGTGGAGATATTCCTCGACGAAGGTTCGTTTGAAGAGTTCGACACGTTTGTTGAGCATCGCTCGACCGACTTTGGCATGGAAGCCAATCGCATTCCTGGTGATGGTGTGGTCACCGGTTGGGGCACCGTCAACGGGCGGCTGGTCTATTTGTTCGTCAAGGACTTTACGGTGTTTGGCGGTTCGCTTTCGGCGGCGCATGCGCAGAAAATAGTCAAGATCCAGAAAATGGCACTCCGCAACGGCGCGCCGGTTATCGGCGTCTTTGATGCGGGCGGGGCGCGCATTCAGGAAGGCGTTGACGCGTTGGCGGGCTATGGCCAGGTCTTCGCGGAAAATGTTCTGGCCTCGGGCGTTATTCCGCAGATCAGCGTTATCATGGGGCCTTGCGCGGGCGGCGATGTCTATTCGCCGGCGATGACGGATTTCATTTTCATGGTGCGCGATACGTCTTACATGTTTGTGACCGGGCCGGATGTCGTGAAGACCGTGACCAATGAAATTGTTACAGCCGAGGAATTGGGCGGGGCGCGGGTTCATACGACGAAGTCTTCGATTGCCGATGGCGCCTTCGACAATGACATCGAGTGCTTGTTGCAGATGCGACGGCTGATTGACTTTTTGCCGTCGTCCAATCGCGAGCCGCCACCCAGTTGGCCAAGTTTCCAGGAGGTGGATCGCGATGATCTTTCGCTCGACACGCTGGTGCCTGCCAATCCGAACAAGCCCTATGACATGAAGGAGTTGATCCTGAAGGTTGCCGATGAGGGCGACTTCTTCGAGATCCAGGAAAATTTTGCCAAGAACATCATTACCGGGTTCGGCCGCATCGAAGGTTCGACGGTGGGGTTCGTCGCCAACCAGCCGATGATGCTGGCGGGCGTGCTGGATAGCGACGCCAGCCGCAAGGCCGCGCGCTTTGTGCGCTTCTGCGACTGCTTTGGTATTCCGTTGGTGACGTTTGTCGATGTGCCGGGATTTTTGCCGGGCACGGCGCAGGAGTATGGCGGGCTGATCAAGCATGGTGCGAAGTTGCTGTTTGCCTTTACCGAAGCGACCGTGCCGAAGATTACCTGCATCACGCGCAAGGCTTTTGGTGGGGCCTACGACGTGATGGCGTCAAAGCACATGCTGGCCGACATCAACTATGCTTGGCCGACGGCGCAGATCGCGGTGATGGGGGCGAAGGGCGCGGTTGAGATTATTTTCAGGGCCGACATTAACGACCCCGCAAAGATCGCGGAACGCACCAAGGAATACGAGGAACGGTTTCTCAATCCGTTTGTGGCGGCCCAGCGCGGTTATCTCGATGAAGTGATCATGCCGCACGGCACGCGGCGGCGCATCGCGCGCGGCTTGCGCAGCTTGCGCAACAAGCGTGTCGAGATGCCGTGGAAAAAACACGACAATATTCCGCTGTGAGAGTGCGAAACAACTGATGTTCAAAAAAATCCTCATCGCCAATCGTGGCGAGATTGCCTGCCGGGTGATCAAGACGGCGCGCCGGATGGGTATCAAGACGGTTGCGGTTTATTCCGAGGCGGATGTGACGGCGCTGCATGTCGAGATGGCGGATGAGGCGATGCCCATTGGCCCGGCCGCTTCGGCGCAGTCTTACTTGTCGATCGAAAAAATTCTCGAGGCTTGCGAGTGCACGGGCGCTGAGGCTGTGCATCCGGGCTATGGATTTCTGTCGGAGCGCACGGCGTTTGCCGAGGCTTTGGCGAAGGCTGGTATTGCTTTTATCGGGCCCAATATTCACGCGATCGCGGCGATGGGCGACAAGATCGAGTCCAAGAAGTTGGCGGCCAAGGCCAAGGTCAGTTGCGTGCCGGGGTTTATCGGCGAGATCAAGGATGTGAAGGACGGGGCGCGGATCGCGGGCGAGATCGGCTATCCGGTGATGGTCAAGGCGTCGGCCGGCGGTGGCGGCAAGGGCTTGCGCATCGTTTGGAACGAAGGCGAGTTG
Source organism: Rhodobiaceae bacterium (assembly GCA_031413455.1). GTDB lineage: Bacteria > Pseudomonadota > Alphaproteobacteria > Micropepsales > Micropepsaceae > SZUA-430. Next base: position 159 of record JANOFD010000244.1, on the reverse strand, counting down.
GCGCAGGCGATGCAGTCCTCGCAAAACGAAGCCAGGGCGTCGTTCGGCGATGATCGCTTGTTCATCGAGAAGTACATCACCGAGCCGCGTCACATCGAAATTCAGGTGCTGGGCGACAAGCATGGCAATGTCATCCATCTGGGCGAGCGCGAGTGTTCC
>JANOFD010000243.1:0-7960 GCA_031413455.1 Rhodobiaceae bacterium | reverse complement strand
GCAAGTGACGATCGGCCCGAACATTGAGGACGGCTTCTTCTACGACTTCGCGCGCAACGAACCCTTCACGCCCGACGATCTGCCCAAGATCGAAGCCAAGATGCGCGAACTGGTGGCCAAAGACCTGCCGACCAAACGCACGGTCTGGAAGCGCGACGACGCCGTAAAGCATTTCTTGGACCTCGGCGAACAATACAAGGCTGAAATCATCGGCGATCTGCCGGCCGACGAAGAAGTGCGCGTCTACTATCACGGCGACTGGCAAGATCTCTGTCGCGGGCCTCACCTCGCATCGACCGGCAAGATCGGTCTCGGCTTCAAGCTGACGAAACTCGCCGGTGCCTATTGGCGCGGCGATGCCAAGAACGCCCAGCTGCAACGCATCTACGGCACCGCCTGGCGCGACGAAAAGGAACTTGCAGCCTATCTCACGCGCCAGGAAGAGGCCGAGAAACGCGACCACCGCAAGATCGGCAAGGAAATGGACCTCTTCCACATCCAGGAAGAAGCCGTCGGCCAGGTCTTCTGGCACCCGAAAGGTTGGACGCTCTACCGCACTGTCGAAAATTACATCCGCCGCAAGGTCGAGCACGCCGACTATCGCGAGGTCAAAACCCCGCAATTGATCGACCGCAAATTGTGGGAGCAATCCGGCCACTGGGAAAACTATCGCCCCAACATGTTCATCGCCGAAGTCGATGAGGGCGGGGGCGACCATGCGCGTAGAATCCTCGCCGTCAAGCCGATGAACTGCCCCGGCCACGTGCAGATCTTCAAGCAGGGCTTGAAATCCTATCGCGACCTGCCGCTGCGACTGGCCGAATTCGGCGCCTGCCATCGCTACGAACCCTCGGGTGCGCTGCACGGCATCATGCGCGTGCGCAGCTTTGTGCAGGACGACGCGCATATTTTTTGCACCGAAGAACAGATCGTCTCGGAGACGAAGAAATTCGTCGAACTCCTGACCGAGGTCTATCGCGAACTCGGCTTCGACTCGTTCATCACGAAATTGGCGACCCGCCCCGAACTGCGCGGCGGTACGGAAGCACAGTGGGATCACGCCGAACGGGCGCTCGAAAACGCCTGCAAGACCATCGGCTTGCCTTACACCGTCAACGCCGGCGAAGGCACGTTCTACGCACCGAAGCTTGAGTTCGTGCTGCGCGACGCCATCGGCCGCGATTGGCAATGCGGCACGATCCAGCTCGACTACGTCCTGCCCGAACGCCTCGACGCCGAATACGTCGCCGAAGACGGCACGCGTAAGCGCCCCGTCATGCTCCACCGTGCCATCGTGGGTTCGCTCGAACGCTTCATTGGCGTCTTGATTGAACATCACGCCGGAAAATTTCCGCTCTGGCTCGCTCCCGTTCAGGCCGTGGTCGCCACCATCGTCAACGACGCCGACGCCTACGCCAAAGAAGCAACGGCCACCCTGAAGCTTGTCGGCATCAGGGTCGAAACCGACCTGCGCAACGAAAAGATCAACCGCAAGGTTGCCGAACACTCGCAGGCCAAGGTGCCCTACCTCTTGGTCATCGGCCGCAAAGAAGCCGAAGAACGCACGGTTTCAGTGCGTCGTCTGGGCTCCGAAAAGCAGGAAGTCTTGAGCCTGGACGCAGCCATTGAAATGCTGACAGCCGAGGCCATCCCGCCCGATCAGCACTGATCGCGCAACCGTTTGGGGAACTTTGCGGCTCAATTGGGTGGTCAAGGCCAAAAATCCACCCAAACCGCGCATGTTCGCCTTGCGTTAGCGCCCGTGATTCCTATTCTGCACCCTTGGATTTGCAGCGGGGTGATCCCGGTCCAAATCGACAAGTCCCTGGACGCCACGCCATAGTGGTTCAGGGGCCACTCCCGTTCACGACGAAGCGTTGGTGGTCTCTCTGCACGCTTTGACCGTACGTTCCGGGCACACATGAAAAGGAGTTAGCCAATCAATAAACGTTCTTTCCAACCTGCGCAGGTACCGACGAAAGACGGCCCGCGCATAAACGAGATGATTACCGCCCACGAACTTTTGGTAATCGACGATGCAGGCGAAAAACGCGGCGTGATGAGCAAGTACGATGCTCTCCGGCTCGCGGAAGTCGAAGGACTGGATCTGGTCGAAGTCGCACCGATGGCCAAGCCTCCGGTTGTCAAATTGATGGATTTCGGCAAGTACAAATACCAGGAACAGAAGAAAGCCGCCGAAGCGCGCAAACATCAGAAAATCATCGAGATCAAGGAGATCAAGCTCCGCCCGATGATCGATGATCACGACTACGAAGTGAAAATGCGGTCGATCAAGCGCTTCTTCGAAGAAGGCGACAAAGTCAAAGTGACCCTGCGTTTCCGTGGCCGCGAAATGGCGCACATGGAACTGGGCATGCAGCTGCTGCAAAAGGTCAAGCTGGACACTGACACCATCGGCAAGGTCGAGCAGGAACCAAAGCTCGAAGGCCGTCAGATGGTCATGGTCATCGCGCCAAAGGGCTGACCGGCGCAAGCCAGCCACGATAGCGCCCAGCGTTGTCGCTCCATGCGCGGGCGCTAGCCACTTCGGCAACGCAAGGCAGTCTCGCTGCGCGTCGTGTGGATCGCAAAGCGCTTGAACTGCTCTTCGATGCTGGCGAGCCCTACAATGCCGGTGCAAGCCAACGCGCCACGCCTCGACACACTCCCGTCTAGCAGGCCGCGCACAACACACAGCGCGGGTAGGGCAGGGATATGCGGACCGTGACCGTCGTCGGCAACCAACGACCACTGTGCCCGCACAAGGCGTCCGTCGGCGTTGACCCCGTCAACGCAAACACTCATGCCGCCGCGATCACTGCCAAATCGGCTAAGCGCCTGCGTCAATGGGTGTAAAATCCCCGCAAGCGGCACCAAAGATTTCATAAGTTTCAGTCGCACGAGAAAACTCAGCGCCCACAAACCCAAATGCATCACTGAAACTTCGACATTGGCAAAAAACAGCGCGCTGCGCAGAGACGCAAAGCGCGCCGGAACAAGATCGAGATCCGGCGTGTCAACCAGCGACAGAAAACGCAACCCCAATCCAGCGAAGCGGCGCCGCGCCAGCAATCCCCATCCCGGCGCCGTCGTCCAACTTCCATGCTGCAACAGTCTGACCGGTCGGCCCACATAGCTCAGTATCGCCTGCACGACCGACAGCCCCATCTGCGCCCGCCCGCTTGGCAAGATGACGGTCTCAACCGCGTCCACACGCTGCCACCCAACAGTCAGCGCCTCGATCACCGCCATCGACAGGGCTGGCGTCGAACTCGCGCCCGACACAGCCAGCACGCCTCGCGCCTTGGCAAGTTCATCCAGTTGCGGGAACGTCGCCACGAACCCCCGCGCATCCGCCAAATCGGCATAGTGGCAGCCGGCCTCGATCACAGCCCTGGCAAAATTCAGCGAACTGTCTTGAAAAGGCCCCGCCGCGTCGACGACGCAAAAGGCTTTCAGCTGCGAAATCGTTGACGCGTCCGCGCTCTGCCGGTCGATGACCTTGGCCGTCACACGTCCCCGCAATGCGCCAAGCGATGCAATAAATTGTTCGGCCTTATCCCGCGAGCGCCCACAGACAATGACGTCGCAGTCTGTTGTCTCAAGCAATCCCTGAACCAGTGACCGGCCGAATGCACCGGCGCCGCCAACAACGGCAATCCGTCGGGTCAGGGTTTTATCGCTCCCGAAATGGCGGCAGCGGCCGGACCCGACAAATCTTGAAGCGGCCCCAGCGGTTTCTTCTCTGTCTTCACTTCCAGGATCGATGGTGTCCCCGACCACAGCTTGTAGACTACGACACCGTCCTGAACCAGCAACAGCATCGAGGCTTTCCAGCCCGTCGACGTGGTCTCGCGCTCAAACCCAAGCACATCAAGTGCCACATTCCCGGTCCGGTCTTTCGAAGAAATCGAAGGCTCGGCAAGCCAGCCCGCGCAGCGCTCTCGTGCGGTCAGACAGGCCTGCACCGCAGGGTCCAGATCATCGGACTTCATTGATTGCTGCGGCAGAAAGCGCGGCACCAGATCCAGATAGTTCAAAACCTTGATGTTCGGCGTCGTGTAGGGATCGAAACCGCGCACTTTCAGTTCCCGCGCCGTTGTCACAAACGGCTTGACCTGATTGAAAGCGTCTTCCGCGCTGACGTAAGTCTGGAACGGTGTTTGCGTCGTCTCAACTGTCGAAGGCAGGACACCCCAGCTGGCGCACGAAGCCAGCGCCACACACGCCGCACTCAAAACGGAAACACGCGAAAATTTCATGGTTGTTACTCAACTGATAGGGGTGGCGGGCATCTTGGCGGCAATGCCCACCAAACGCAATTTGAACAATGATCGTCGTGGTCGCCTGTCACATTCCCTGTAGCACCGTATTCAACCTGTCCGGGTAGTCCGTGCAGATCCCATCGACGCCAAAATCGGCCAAGCGCGCCAGATCTGACAGGTCATTGACCGTCCACGCCCCAACCTTCAGACCCAGTTCCTGCGCCTCAGCCAGAGTAGATCGATTGATATCGGCGCAATAAGGGAACCATCCATCTGCGCCGGCAGCTTTCGCGGCCTTGATCACAGAGCCATATGTGGGCCTGTCGAACCCGCCGGTCCATGGCGCGCGGCTTCTCTCCAGCGTCCGCAATTTTTCAAGCTCAGTCTTGCCGGGCGGGCCGTGCGAGGCTGGCACTGTGCCAGCCCCAAACCAGCTTTGCGGCAATGTTGTGAACCAGCACTCAACCGCCGGCGCCAGTTTCTTGGCGGCGATCAGGGCTGGCCAGTCAAACCCGACCAGCACAGTCCGGTCCAGAAATTTCTCGCGCTTCAAAACCCGGATCACCGACTCCGCCATGGTCTCAGGTGACACCGTTTGTGAGCGCTCCAGAAAATTACTCTTCAGTTCGATCCATAGCCGTTGCGATCCGCCCGCACGGTCGATCATGTAAATGACTTCAGCCAGCTTCGGTATGCGCTCGCCGTCCGCGGCAAGCTGCTCGGGATAACGCGCTGCGTATTTCGTACCCGGCTTCAGGCGGCCAATGTCGTAGGTTTGCAAGTCCGGGTAGGGCAGGTCCTTGATCAATCCGCCGGTCTTGTCCAGCCATTGACCATTGGCGTCGCGCACGATTTCGCGCTTGAGCGCATCATCGTGGAACACCACGACGGTGCCATCTTTCGCCACGTGAACGTCGAGCTCAAACCCGTCGACACCCAGATCCAGTGCGTGAGCAAAAGCAGCAAGCGTATTTTCAGGCTTGAGCCCAGCTCCGCCCCGATGCGCAATATTGAGAGATTTCTTCACGAGAGTGTATGATTCAGTTTTCCGGTTCAGCTGGAACTATAGCACTGTTTTCCGCCCAGCAGGGCCCTTCTTCCATCTCAGAATTGGCGGATTTCAGCGGTTCGCCTCACCACCCAACTCTTGCCACAGTCTTGGCGCGCAATAGTGCGCAGCACGCATGGGAGGGCCTGGCCATGTCGGACACCGTTGAACTGCCGTTGATGCATTGGCTTTGGTTGACCGCGCTGTCAGGTATCGTCAGCAACGTTGGCTGGGAGCTGTTCACTTATTTCAGTCACGCGATGCTTCACAGTTTCTCATCCGCCTGGCACGAGTTCAAGAAACTTCCGTCGCACCTGTTCTCGTTGCACGCGCCATTTCGAATAGCAGGCGTCGCCATCGCCGCATTGGCGTTGATCAGCCTGATGCAAACAACCGGCAATTTTCAATTTGCTTTGGTGCCGCTCCAGCTCCTCGAAACCTACCGCAGTTATGCCTACGGCTTGGGCGACATGATCTTTGCAGCGATCATCGATCCGCAATCACGCCATCTGGCCTATGACTTGTTGATTGCAGGTCTGATTTTTGTTTTCGTCATCTGGCGCACGGCGAAGGGTTGGCGAAACTACGGCGAATTTCAAAGCACGCACGGCGGCCATGATGGCGGGCTCTCGCTCACTGCCTATTTCGGCCTGCAATTGCTGGGTGGCTTGGGCGCGGTCGTAATCGCTCTGGTTATGCTTCAGCGCACATAACGCACAGTTAACCAACCGCAGAAAATCAGTGCTTATTTGCTGCTGCAAAAAGGTCAAGAGCGTGCCAACCTCCGCCCTTCGGGGATGGTCGCATCCAGGGGGAAATGAGGCGCAATGCGTTGGATCATGATTGGCCTCTTAGGCGTCGCGTTATTGACGACGGCCGCAAGTGCAAATTCAAGCTGGAAGATCACCAAAGACCACTGGGACGCGAGCGACGAAAAGCGCTTCGGCGAGTTCGTGGTTGGTTTCGGCGAACACACCTGCAACACACCCGGGGCCTGCTTCAAAAGCACTGCCAACCCGTATCGCGACACCGATCCGCCGGAACTGAAGATGGACGGCGATTGCGCCGACTTCATCTACCAGCTGCGCGCCTATTTTGCCTGGAAGAACGGCTTGCCGTTTTCCTACCCGCTCTATGTCATGTCGAGGTCGGGCCCCACGCCCGACTTCCGCTTTTCAGATGCCGGAAACCAGGTCGTCGCAAGGCTACAACTTCAATGGCAGTCGGACACCGATCCCGCGAAACTCCTGCTCGATATTCGCGGCACCGTCTCGACCGCGATGTTTCGCGTCGAACACACCTTCGACACTGGCTACAGCGCCAGTGATTTCTACTCACCAAAAATAGATCGCGCCACCATCCGCGCCGGTTCCATCATCTATGACCCGTGGGGACATGTTGTTTACGTCTACAAAGTCGACAACGACGGCACAGTCCACTACGTCGACTCAAACCCCGACCGCGAAGTCACGCGCGGCAAATTTGGGCCCCAGTTTCCCCGAACCGCGCCGGCCCTTGCCGCAGGCTTCTGGAACTGGCGCCCGATGAAACTCGTCGATTACACAACGGCCGCAGACGGCTCACTGATCAATGGCCGCTTCACCGTGGCCTCGAACGCCGAGCTGCCAGGCTACTCGCCCGAGCAATTCTATGGAACGGAATCCAACGCTGCCAAAGACTGGAAAACTGCCCAGTTCATCGTTCGCGGAAAAACGCTTGGCTACTACGACTATGTGAAGGCAAAGCTCGCCAGATAATCTGGACCCGGGGGTCGCGCCTTATGGGCGCGGCTTTGCCGGCTCGATTTGCACCGGATACATGGATGACGCCACACCGATAAATTTCTGCCGCTTCAGGTCTTTCTCTTTCAGATGAATGCGCACACAGCGGCCAAAGAAATTCCGGTGCTCGCAAAGCACCCAGTCGCGCGTGCCCTTGATTTTGACACTCGCAGGCAAATCATTGAAGCCAACAGCAGCCAGGCTGGGAACGCGGTTCGTGAACGTCAGCGACCGGCCCTGAAAATTGGGCTTCTCATAGACCGTGATTTCAGTGGGCGGCACCGGAACCGGCACCAGCGTCTGCGCCGCAAAGGCGCCACCTGCAGCCACAAAACCTCCAACCGCAATCGCGCTTACAGTCACGGCCATTCTCGAACTCAACATGATCTGCACTCTCCATGGCGCAAAATTCGGACCGGGAATTAGGCCCACACGCGCCCATTTGCAATGACTTTTCCATTCTTCACCTGAATGCGACCCTGCGATAGGCTTCATCTGCCGTTCACCATTGGCACGCCGCGACAACTCCCGCTAGAAACTCGGCGCTCAACTCTGGAGACCACCCATGGCCTACACCCCCTTCAACCTGACCGGCAAGGTCGCGCTCGTCACCGGCGGCAATGGTGGCATTGGTTTGGGGCTAGCCGATGCGATGGCGGCCGCCGGTGCCTCCATCGTCATCTGGGGCACGAACGCGGACAAGAACAAGGCGGCTGAAGAAAGCCTAGGCAAGCACGGCGTCAAAATCGCCTCGCGCAAGGTCGATGTCTCGAACGAGAGCGAAGTGGCTGAGGCCATGGTGGATGCCGTGGTGCAAACCGAACAATCTGTCCCCACTCTTTCGGAAAACGTGTCTTTCTTGTCAT
>JANOFD010000242.1:0-9470 GCA_031413455.1 Rhodobiaceae bacterium | reverse complement strand
ATGAAGCCGAAGCCCTTTTGACTGTTGTAAAATTTCACGGTACCGGTTTGCACAAGAATGCCCTTTCAATAGCGAAGGCCTGAATTCAGCCTCAAGCCCGCGTTGCCTAGGACAAGTGGCACCCTCTTGGCAAGCACCCAGCACAGGCGTAACCTGCGGCATGACCTGCGGCATGACTTGCGGCCCACCCCTCCCTGGTTTCCGAGCGGTTCGACGCCTATAGCGCCTGTCAATGAATGCCTTGCTCCATTTCCCCAACTCCGCGCCGCGTGCATTCTTTGCTTCGGCGCGCGGGCGCGCTAATCTGCGCCGCCCAACGAACAGGAGCGCGCAATGACACCGGCGGAGATCTTGCAAGCGTTCGAAAAGGCAGATGGCCTGCCGGAGGCGGCTCTGCGCGCAGCGGTCGAGCAGGCGGGCGGCATCGCCCCGCGGGTGATCGAGCTGTTGGGCAAATCGGCCGAGGGCGTTTTTCTTCTGCCGGGCGAGCAAAACATCTTGTTCTACGGCCTGCACGCCCTCGCCGCGGCGCGCGACACATCCGCCTTCGAGGCGTTGACGAATCTCATCAGGACCAACAGCCACGATTTCGAGGTGACGTTCGGCGAGGGCGTGAGCGAGTATGGCACCGCATGGTTGATCGGCCTTTACGATGGCAATGTCGGCGTCCTGTACGAAATTCTCGACAGCCTACAAGTGGATGGCTTCACGCGCTGGAGCGTGTTCCAAGCGCTGGCTTATTTCGTGTTCGACGGTCGTCTCGCCCGCGCCGAACTCGTGGAGTATCTCGCGCGTTTCGCCGGCGATGACGACGCGCTGCCGCCTGAAGAATCCGTTTGGCACGGTTGGCGTGAGGCCGTTCACTTGCTTGGCGCGCAGGAATTGAAGCAACGCGTCATCGACACCTGGGACGTCGACGGCGCTTCGGGCGAACGCGAAATCGACCGGCAAGATTGGATAGCACATTTTACACCGGAAATGAGCGAGCAGAAATTCCACGACAATTACGTGCGCCCGATCATCGATCCCGTGGCCTCCTTGTCTTGGGTCAAGCCATCGGACCCTGCGAGCCTCGACCCGCACGATCCCGCGAGGACGACGGCGTTGCGGCAAGAGGAACGGGATTGGCTTGCCGGACTGCTGATCAGCAGCCAAGCGCCGCCGACGGCGATGAACATGGAAATGCTGGACGGTTTTTTCTGCGCTCTCTTGGCGGGACCACAACCCGTATTGCCCTCGTATTGGCTGCCGCGTATTTGGGATCGTTATGGTGACGAATCGATTGAATTCGACAGCCGCGAACAAGCCACATACGCCATCGATCTTTTAATGCGTCACTGGAACACAATCGCGGCGCGGTTGAACGCCAATTACCCCCACCAACCCCATTTCGACTCGTTTTTGCGCAACTTGGCTCGGGATTGGTCCGAAGGTTTCATACACGGCGTGCACCCGCATGCCGAGGCGTGGAGGAAAATGTCACGTGACGAACTCGTGGCGCAGACCTTCGCCCAGATACTCGCGCTATGCGCAGACCGGATCGATCCCGACTATAATCGGGAAACGGACACGGTCTCGGATGATGAGAGGAAGGAAATCGCAGATCTCATTCCCGGTGCGCTCGCCCTGTTTCTTGCCATGCGAACGTCGCGCCAACCCGTGCGCCACGCAGTGAAAGCCGGCCGCAACGAACCATGCCCCTGTGGCTCGGGCCGCAAATTCAAAAACTGCTGCATCGGGGACCAAAACGAGGCGAGGAATTGAATGTTGACGCATTGTGTCGTGGTCACACATAGCGGCGGCGTTGGCGTACGCGCCCCCCCTCTTTGACCTTCCCGTCAACCCCTGCTAAACCCCGCCCCGGGTCCCGAGGGGGACGGCTTTGGAAAGCACGCGATGACAAACATCTTCATACCTCTGGCACGAATTACCGGCGCGATCGCCTGACGGCTTGATCGCCTTTGCGCCTGCACTCACCTCACATCGACGAGCATTCCCATGACCATCTCCGATTCCGCCTCCGTCCAAGCGCGCGAATACAAAGACACGCTGTTCCTGCCCGACACCAATTTCCCCATGAAGGCGGGCCTGCCAAAGGCTGAGCCCGAGTGGCTGGCCCATTGGGACAAGATCGGTCTCTACAAGCGCCTGCGCGAAACCGCGATGGGCCGCCCGATATTCATCTTCCACGATGGCCCACCCTACGCCAACGGCAACATCCATCTCGGCACGGGTTTGAATAAAATCCTGAAGGATTTTGTGGTGCGCTCCCAAGGCATGCTGGGAAAAGACGTGCCTTACATCCACGGCTGGGATTGTCACGGCCTGCCAATCGAATGGAAGGTCGAAGAAAAATACCGCAAAGCGGGCCAGGACAAAGACAAGGTCCCGCTGATCGAGTTCCGCCAGGAGTGCCGCGACTTCGCCAACCATTGGCTGAATATCCAGCGGGACGAATTCAAACGCTTAGGCGTCACAGGCGAATGGGACAAGCCTTACGTAACAATGTCGCCCGCGAGCGAGGCGATCATCGTCGGCGAAATCCAAAAGTTCGTGATGAACGGTGCACTCTACCGCGGCTCGAAACCCGTGATGTGGTCGGTCGTCGAAAAAACCGCACTCGCCGAGGCCGAGGTCGAATACCACGAGAAACTCTCGCCCACGATCTTTGTGAAGTTTCCAGTGCGCAGCCCTGGCCAACTTGAAAAGGCCAGCATCGTCATCTGGACGACAACGCCCTGGACCATCCCCGGCAACCGGGCCATCTGCTATTCGCCAAAAGTCGCCTACGGCCTCTATCGAGTGGGCGCGACGGGCGAATTGCTCGTGCTCGCCGACACGCTTGCTGAAACCGTAAAGACCGCAGCCAAAATCGAAGAGTGGGAACGCGTGAGCGATGTCGATCCGGCAGGTCTCGTCTGCGCACATCCGTTCGCAGGCCAGGGCTACGACTTTCCCGTCCCGCTCTTCGCGGGCGAGCACGTCACCGACGACACCGGCACCGGCTTCGTGCACACCGCGCCCGGCCACGGCGAGGAAGACTTTGAAATCTGGATGCAAAATCCTCAGGCCCATCCCAAAGAAGGCCCGCCGATCCCGTTCACGGTTTCCGAAGACGGCTCGTTCTATCCCCACGTGCCCATCTTCGCCGGCAAGAAAATCCTCACCGCCGACGGCAAGGACGGCGACGCCAACGGCGCCGTCATCGGTGAATTGATCAAGGCGAACGCGCTCCTCGCCAAGGGCAAACTGCGCCACGACTATCCGCATTCCTGGCGCTCGAAAGCCCCGGTGATCTTCCGCAACACGCCGCAATGGTTCATCGCGATGGACAAGCCCATCGCCAACCTCGGCGGCAAGACCTTACGCGAGCTGGCGCTCAAAGCGATCGACGACACGCATTTCGTGCCCGAACAAGGCCGCAACCGCCTGCGCGCCATGGTGGAGAAGCGTCCCGACTGGGTCATCTCGCGCCAGCGCGCCTGGGGCGTACCCATCCCGATCTTCATGCGCAAGGACGGTGGCGAGATACTGCGCGACGCCGAAGTCAACAAGCGCGTCACCGATGCCGTCGCCAAAGGCGGCACTGACGTCTGGTTCACCACCGACATGCAAGTCTTCCTTGGCGACAAATACAAAGCCGCCGACTACACCCGCGTCGACGACATCATCGACGTCTGGTTCGAGTCGGGCTCGACCCACGCCTTCGTCATCGAGCCTGACCCAACGCAAGGCTGGCCCGCCGATCTTTATCTCGAAGGTTCCGACCAGCACCGCGGCTGGTTTCAATCCTCGCTGCTGGAGTCCTGCGGCACACGAGGCCGTGCGCCCTACAAGACCGTGCTCACCCATGGCTTTGTGCTCGACGAAAAGGGCTACAAACAGTCGAAGTCGCTGGGCAACACCGTTGAGCCGCAAAAGGTCGCGGAGCAGAACGGCATCGAGATCATGCGCATCTGGGCGGCCTCGTCCGACTTCACGCAGGACATGCGGCTGGGCAACGAGATCCTGAAGGCCAACGTCGAATCCTATCGCAAGCTGCGCAACACCATGCGCTACATCCTCGCCAATCTGATGGACTGGAAGGACAGCGAACGCGTCGCCGTCAAGGACATGCCCGAGCTCGAACGCTGGATCCTGCATCGCATCAGCGAAGTCGACGCCACCGTCCGCAGCGGTTACGCGGCCTTCGACTTCAATCGCGTCTTCACCGCAGTCTTCAATTTCTGTACCACCGACCTATCGGCCATCTATTTCGACATCCGCAAAGACGCGCTCTACTGCGACGCAACTTCGTCGTTGCGCCGTAGAGCCGCCCGCACCGTGCTCGACCATCTGTTCAACCATCTGACGGCGTGGCTCGCCCCCGTCATGGTCTTTACGATGGAGGAAGTATGGCGCACGCGGCACAACGGCGAGAACGACAGCGTCCACTTGCGCACCTTTCCCGAAGTCCCCGCCGATTGGCAAAACAAGGCGCTCGCCGAGAAATGGCTCCGGGTTCGCGAACTGCGCCGCGTCGTCACCGGCGCGCTTGAAGTCGCCCGCCGCGAAAAAACCATTGGCTCAAGCCTCGAAGCAGCCCCCACTCTGCACGTTGCCAACGCAGACACGGTCCTGTTCGAGAACCTTGACCTCGCGGAAATCACTATCACCTCTGCAGCATCCATCGCCGCGGGGGAGGGCGCCTTTAAGCTCGACGACGTCTCCGGCGCCAGCGCGTCCTTCGCCAAAGCTGCAGGCGCCAAATGCGCCCGATGTTGGAAAATCCTGCCTGATGTAGGAAAGAGCGCGGCTCATCCACACCTCTGTCTACGCTGTGAGGCAGCCGTCACGGAGCACGACAAAAAGTGAAACGCTTGTTGGCGCAACCATTCCACTTCGGCCTGGCGATAGCCGCCATCGTCTTGGCCTTGGACCAAGCGTGGAAGGTGCTGTTCTTGCATGGCTTCGACTGGGTCCGCACCCTGGGCACCCAGCCAAACGACATTCGCCTCGAAGTCCTGCCATTTTTCGACATCGTGATGGTGTGGAACTACGGCATTTCCTACGGCTTGTTCCAAGCCACAACCGATTTCCACCGTTGGGTGCTGGCCTTTTTTGCCATGGGCGTCACTTCGTTCCTGGTCTGGTGGCTGCATGGCGTAAAAGACTTGCGGCTTTCCCTGGCAATAGGCTTAATTATCGGCGGTGCCCTTGGAAATGTGATCGATCGCATAGTTTACGGCGCAGTAGCCGACTTTTATCTTCTCCACGCTTTCGGCTATTCTTGGTATGTGTTCAACATTGCCGACACAGCCGTCGTGGCAGGTGTGCTGATTATGGGGCTCGACCTCGTGGTCAGCGAATACAAAGCAAGAGTGCCGGGCGTTCGCAACGCCAAGAATGCTGAGAATGCCAACAAGGAGTAAGCCGTGAGTCAAGTAAAGCGCAGTTTGATGGTGGCAGGGATGTTCGCCCTCACCTTGGCCGGCTGCACCGGCATGAAGGAATCTCTGGGTGCGGCCAAGCAGGCACCTGATGAAACCAGCGTCACCGCGCGCGCGCCTCTCGTTGTCCCGGCGACCTTCGCTCTCAAGTCGCCCCAACCAGGCGCCCCGCGCCCGCAAGATTCCGACGCCGCAGATCAAGCCCAGCGCGTACTTGGCGGCGCGCCCAAAGTTGCGCCAGCAACGCAGGGTGAGTTGGCGTTGCTCGCAGCCTCAGGTGCCAGCACCTCAGACCCCAACATTCGCCAAGACCTGCGCCAGGAAGTGGTCCGCAAGAGCAAGCGCAAAACATACGCCGACACTGTTCTGTTCTGGCGCGGCCGCAAAGCAGATCCCGGCACACCGCTGGATGCATCCGAAGAGGTTGAGCGCATGGGCACACCCGCCGCTCAGGCTCAAACCGCACCCGTGATCGAAAAAGGCGAAGTAACACCCGCCGAACCAACCGCCCAGGAAAAGAAAAATGCCGACAAGGAAAGCTCCGGCGGCTGGTTCGATTGGTTTTAAGTTACGCCCGCTTGTGCGAGAAGGTGGCGCGCTGCAATAATGCGGCGTGACGGATAAGGTCCCGTTGATTGCACCTTAGAAGTTCAGCATGCCCCCATTCATCCAAGACATTGCTTCCGCCCTCACCATCGCTCCCCTTCACGAAGCGTTCAAGAAGCGCCAATCCGAAGCCGGTGGCGCGCTCGCGCATTGGCGCCAGTCGCCGGACAAGAACATCCGCGCTCTGCGCCACTCTCTCACGCGTACAGACGATCTTGACGCCGCGCACAACGTCGTCAATCACCTGTCGAAAGATGCCAGCGACGTCATCGTGCTTGGTGTCGGCGGCTCAAGCCTGGGTGCGCAGGCCCTGACCCAATTGGCCTACTGGGGAACGCCGGCCTACGCGCCACGCACCGGCTATCCAAGGCTGCATTTCCTCGACAACCTCAACGGCCCCACCTTCACAAAACTTTTGACACAACTGGATTTGCGTGCAACCCGCTTTCACGTCGTCTCGAAATCGGGCAGCACCCCCGAACCCATCCTGCAAATGCTGGCGGCGATTGACGCATTGGAGAACGCTGGTGGCGGAAAATATCTGAAACACCATTTCAGTGGCGAAGTCGAACCCGGCGACAACCCGCTGCGCTCCATTCTGACCGCCATAGGTTCGCCCATCCTCGATCACGATCCAAACCTCGGCGGCCGCTACACCGCGTACAGTACAGTGGGTCTGGTTCCGGCGATGCTGGCAGGCCTTGATCCCATGGCCATCAGAAACGCTGGCCGCGAGGCATTCGACACAGCGGCTTCGGCCGCAGACGGCGCTGCTCTTTGTGTCGCCGCGCGCGACATTGGCCTGACGCAACATGTGATGTGGGCTTACGCAGACCGGCTCCAGCGCCTCACCAAATGGTGGCGCCAACTCTGGGCTGAAAGCTTAGGCAAGGCGGGGCAGGGCACAACCCCGCTCGACGCGCTGGGCCCCGTCGATCAACACAGTCAGCTGCAACTCTATCTCGATGGCCCCAACGACAAATTCTTCACCTTCGTCGATGCACCTGCAATCACTGGCGCCAAAGCCAATGCAGCCTGGGCCAACAAGCACGGTCTCCAAGCCTATGCGGGCCGCGACATCTCTGAAGTCGTCGCCGCGCAAATGCGAGCAACGGCACAAACTCTTAGCGCCCATGCCCGCCCGGTGCGCCGCCTCTCTTTGACCAGCCAGCTCGACGAACGCGGCCTCGGCGCCTTGATGATGCACCTCATCTTGGAGACGCTCATCTCGGCCCGTCTGTGGAATGTTGACCCTTTCGGCCAGCCTGCAGTGGAAGAGGGCAAGCGCCTGACCCGTCAGTATCTGGACGGCGGCATTTGAATATCCGCCGTCTCGCTGAGGGCACCATCAATCGCATCGCCGCGGGTGAAGTGGTTGAACGTCCCGCCTCAGCCGTCAAGGAACTCGTCGAAAACGCCATCGATGCCGGCGCCCGCCACATCGACATTTCAATCGCGGGCGGCGGCATGAGCCTGATCCGCATCGTCGATGACGGGTGCGGCATGAGCACAAGCGAACTTGCCCTCGCCATCGAACGCCACGCCACGTCCAAACTTCCGCGCGACGATGCGGGCGCCGATGATCTGACCTCAATCGCAACTCTGGGCTTTCGCGGTGAAGCCCTGCCGTCGATCGGCGCCATCGCTAGGTTGTCCATCACCACGCGAGGAGTGAATGCAACCGAGGCTTTCGCGATTTCCGTCGAAGGCGGCGAGCCTGCACCCATCCGCCCCGCCTCGTTCGACGGGGCCAGGGGCCACGGCACAATCGTCGAAGTCCGCGATCTGTTTTACGCCACCCCCGCACGCCTGAAGTTCCTCAAGTCCGAACGCGCCGAATCCGCCGCCATCATCGAAATCGTCAAGCGCCTGGCGCTCGCCCGCGCCGATGTCGGCTTCCGCCTCTCGACCGAAGATCGCACAGTCCTCAAGGCCGCCGCCGAGCCCGGCGACCTCTTCGACAGTAGGCTGGTCCGCATGAGCGCGGTGCTCGGCTCGGACTTTGCCGAAAACGCCATGCCGGTCGATGCAACGCGGGAAGGTGTCCGCATCTCCGGTTACGCGGGTCTGCCGACCTTCTCGCGCGGCATGGCCACCCATCAGTTTTTGTTCGTCAACGGCAGGCCGGTGCGCGACAAACTTCTCGTGGGCGCGGTGCGCGGCGCCTATGCCGACGTCTTGGCGCGCGACCGCCATCCGGTGGTGGCACTTTTCCTCGACATTCCGTCTCACGAAGTCGACGTCAACGTCCATCCCGCCAAAACCGAAGTGCGCTTCCGCGACGCGGCCCTTGTGCGCGGCCTGATCGTCAGCGCCCTGAAAGCCGCCATCATGACAGGCTCAGCCCGCGCCTCGACAACAGTGGCGACCGGCACCTTGGAACGCTTCAGATCAGAACATCACACCTACAATTTCGCAGACCCAAGACCCTCGCAGCGAAATCTCGCTGAAGCAGCTGCCTTCTACACCTCGCCGGAACCGCGCCAAGCCTCATTCGTCGATGCACCGCCGCTCGCACGTCCGCTGACCGAACCCGCACAGTCGAGCCACATGGAGCGCTTCCCCTTGGGCGTCGCGCGCGGCCAACTGCACAACACCTACATCGTCGCCCAAACCGGGGACGGTATGGTCATCGTCGACCAGCACGCAGCCCATGAGCGCCTGATGCTCGACCGCCTCCAGCGCGCCATCGCGGCCCAGGGCATCGAGCGTCAGGCCTTACTCATTCCCGAAATCGTCGACCTCGACGGCCCCTCGGTCGACCGCTTGGCGACCCGCGCCAAGGAACTCGCCGAACTGGGCTTGATCATTGAATCATTCGGCGCCGATGCCGTCCTCGTGCGCGAAGTGCCCTCACTTCTCAAAGGCGGTGACATCAAAGGCCTCGTCCGCGACCTCGCCGACGAAATCGCCGAATACGGTGACACGCTCTCGCTCAAAGAACGCCTCGACGAAATTTGTTCAACCATGGCCTGCCACTCAGCCGTCCGCGCCGGCCGCAGCCTGACGCTCGAAGAAATGAACGCACTCCTGCGCGAAATGGAGCAAACCCCGCTCTCCGGCCAATGCAACCACGGCCGCCCGACTTATGTGGAACTGAAGCTGGCCGATGTCGAAAAGCTGTTCGGAAGGCGTTAAATCGCCCGTCGTGGAAAAAACGGTGCCACAATGGCGCCCGGTTTGAACTTCTTCCAAGCGTCCCACTTCTGAGCCAGGCGATCGGCAATCGCCCACAACGCCGGTGCATGAAACCCCAGCCCGATATGCGTTGAACGCACCTCGATATTCTCGGTCTGCGGTCCGTCTTTCTCAAGACACGCACGCCAAGCCACCACACCATCCGCCCGCGTATAAATCGCCGTTGCCGGAACCGGAATGGGCATCGCCAGTTCCCTCAACCGCGAGGGCGAGCTCGGCGCATCCTCGCCGGTCAGC
>JANOFD010000241.1:0-5262 GCA_031413455.1 Rhodobiaceae bacterium | reverse complement strand
GGTCTTCAAATAGGCGACGAACATTTTGTAATAGGCACGCCGCGCCCCTTCGGCATCGATATCAAACGAATAAGAATCCTTCATCAGGAACTCGCGCCCCCGCATCACGCCAAAGCGCGGACGGATCTCGTCGCGGAACTTCCATTGAATGTGATAAAGAATGCGCGGCAGATCCTTGTAAGACCGCACCGCGCCACGAAAAATATCCGTGATCAGCTCTTCGTTGGTCGGCCCGTAAAGCAAATCCCGGTCATGGCGGTCCTTAATCCGCAGCATCTCTTTGCCGTAAACATCATAGCGCCCGCTCTCGCGCCATAATTCCGCCGATTGCAAAGTGGGCATCAGAAGTTCAACCGCTCCAGCCCGGTTCTGCTCCTCGCGCACGATTTGCTCGATGTTCCGCAAAACCCGGTGCCCTAGCGGTAGCCACGAATAGATCCCGGCTGAAGCCTGCCGGACCAGTCCCGCACGCAGCATGTAACGATGGGAAACGATCTGCGCCTCAGCTGGCGTTTCGCGCAGCAAAGGCATAAAAAAGCGGGAAACGCGCATGATTGGGTTCTAAGAATCTCTAGGGGGTTCGATTTCAGGCCACACTCATAGCGGTTGAACCAATGGCGCGCAAATGAGCCGTTTTTGGGGCGGACATCTAACGCGGACGAAGCTTCAGGGTCTCGCGATGCAAAGTGTACAGGCCACTGCCCACGACAAGCAAAGTCCCTGAGATGGCCAGCAAATTCGGGACATCGGACCAAATCGCATATCCCAGGATAATCGCCCACACGACGCCAAAATAGCGGAATGGCGAAACCACCGAGACGTCCACGTGGCGAAAGGCGCGGATGATAAAGACGTTGGCCAGAGTGACCAGGATCGCCGACGCGCCCAACAACACCATGCCTATCCACGAAATGGGCTGCCAAACCTCCAACGGCGCGCCAGCAAAGCCCAGAACGCACACCGACAATGTTGTCGAGAAAGTGACCGCAGCTGTCGGGATTGAGCGATCCAGCCTGCGCGTAAGCAAGTCTCGTACGGCCACAAAGATGGCTACCAGGACCGCCGTAATCACATAGACATTGAACGCCTGCACGCCGGGTTGGGCCACCAGAACCACACCCGCAAACCCAATCATGATCGCCAGCCAGCGTCGCCAACCGACGGCTTCCCGTAACACAAGCGCTGAAAGCATCGTAATCACCAACGGCGTAGTCTGCATGATGACCGTGATATCGCCCAGCGCCAGATGCGGGAGCGAAACCAGAAACAGTGCAGAGAGCACCGCTTCCAACAGCGCACGCGCAGCGACAAATGGTTGAAAGGCAAGCCGCCATCTCGCGCGATCAACGGTCCACGCCAAGACCGCACCGGCAAGGCACACCGCCAGCGTGCCCCGTACCGCCATAATCTGGGTGACAGGCATCATCGCCCCGGCAAGCTTCACCACGCTGTCACTGGTCACGAACAACGTTTGTGACATGAGCAGGGCAAGTATGCCGCGAAAGTTATCGGCCGAGGTTGGTTCGTGGGACACAGATACCGCAAGATCAAGCAAGAAGCTCTAATAGCCGGGCGGCGCCATCGTCGTAACTGGTGCACGATAGGGAATGTTATCGATCACGCGCTTGACGTCCACATCTGGCACTTGATCACTGCCCGAGCCACGAACCTTGTTTTCCAGGTCGCGGACCGTGAAGTCCATGCGCGCGTCATAGGTACGGTCAATCTGATTGCGCAACCGTTGCATCGCCGCATACCAGCGCTCCTTGACGGGAGTGTTCGCGCAACTCGCCAATTCCGCTTCCGATGTGGCACCCCAGCGGCGCTCAATACAATCATAGGGGTCGAAGGACATCTTGAACATGCGCTCCACCACATCGCCAAATTTCAACGTGATGCGGCGGCCACTCGAATTGGTATAGACAACTGTGCAGACGTCTGCCGCGTAGCCGTAGGCTTTCTGAAGATCTTCCTTCAGGCTCAGCCCATCGTAAGACACACGTTGATCGCGCTCCAGCCACAGTTTGCTTAACCGTTCCACATCATCGCGAAACGCCCGGAACGCAACTTTCAGTCGCGCGTCTCGCGACGGCGTCGAATATATCTCCCACTCCATACTGTCCGTTCCATAAATATTTGTCGGCAGTTTTTCAGGGTGAGGCTTGCGATCAATATGCGCTTCGATGGCAATATCAACAAAACGCTGCCTGTCATAAAGGTCACTGCAAAGCGTCTTCAACGTCGCCTTTAATTCAGCGACGGGATTGAACGACAGCTTGCCACCCGCCATGGCAATGCGGACGTACTCATAGTAGCCGACTTCCAGATCGTTATAGGCATATTTGGCCTTGCGCCAATCGCCGTTCGGATCCGGGTTTACATTGCCGTAATACTGTTCCGTCGAATAATCCGAAATTTGATTATTCTTCGCCAAAGTGATGCGGCCTTTCTCAACGCGGATGGGCCTGAAGTTTTTCAGGCCCGCACCCATCGCGGGTATATCGCGCCCGAACTGCGCGCCAAACACACTGCGCGTCAACGTGAAATCCGGATGGGCATCCATGTAAAAGATGCGCCCGTCTTCACCGACTTTGTAGACCAGCGCCACGTGACCATTGACGTCGTAGATGGCGGTACCCGGCCGTACTGATCCCGGCTGAATTTTTACCGGATAAAGATCTGTGAGCGGATCGGAGTCCGCCTCAGGCCCAATGCGATAGGACGCCGATGATATTGCGTCTCTGATCGCATAGATCACGCTGCGCCCGTTTTCACCGCCGGTGATGTGGCGCCGCCCGCCAGCCTTGTTTCCCTTTGGCGAGAAACGGATGTCGCCGCCACCGCGCGACTGGACGCCTGTGATATAGGTAAAAGGCAATCCATTCTTCCACGCGTAGTAGGCCCGCAGCATGTAAACAAGGTCGGCGCAATCAGCGTTGAAATTGATGCCGCGCCCGTCGGTCCCACGATAGGGGTTCGCATCCGAATTGATGCAATCGTCCGGCGTTTCGCAACCATCCTCGCCGATGCGCTGAATAAATGCGGAATAGCCTTGTTCGTCGGCCGCACTCCACTCCGGTTTGGTAACGCGCCAAGCTTCAGCCGCCCATGAAGGACCGGCGGCCAGACACCACACCAAAACAGCGAATACGCGCAGGACCATCAAACCCTCTGCAAGTCGGCTTCAAGCCTAGAAGAACATTGACTATCGGGCGTTCTGTCAAGCCGGTTGAGCCCTTTGGTCGCTAAAACCCTTAATTGTGGAACAAAAGAGACTGGGCAATCTTGCAACGGTAGAGGCCTCATCCAAGCAATTATCGGTTAAATACCGTTCGCAAATGATGACAGAATTGCGCGAAGCGCGTAGATTAATCATTGCCCTCAAAAAGGGCGGCCCAGGTTAGGGAGGAAACCGGAAGTGTGTGGCCTTAACGGACACGCAATCTGGCCGATCTGGCGAAAGCGAGGCGCGAACACAACGCGGCCTCGCTTTTTATTTTGCCAGTGTCAGATCGCCAAGGCTCACGAGTTGGTACTCGATCACCACAAACAACACACCCCAAACAATGAGTGAAATTCCAAGCGCTGCGATCCCCTTCCAAAGCAAATGAGGTGCAACAGGGGCAGACGGCTCGCTACCGGGCACAACATGTCCTTCTTCAAGTTGCGAACGCACCCCGATCGGCAGCATCGCAAAAAAAGCCAGCCACCAGCCGATTGAAATCACCATCAGGGAGCCGGCAATGCCCATCGCCTAAACCTGCTCCAGCTCTATCAGTGTGCCGTTGAAATCTTTCGGGTGCAGAAAAATCACCGGCTTGCCATGCGCGCCCATTTTGGGTTGGCCATCACCGGTGATGGTCGCACCCTGCGCCACCATCTGATCTCGCGCGGCGTAGATGTCTTCCACTTCATAGCAAACGTGATGGATACCGCCCGACGGGTTCTTTTTCAGAAAACTGGCGATAGGCGACTTGTCGCCCAATGGCTCCAGGAGCTCGATCTTGGTATTGGCCAACTCCACGTAAACCGTCGTCACCCCATGGTCAGGTTGCGGCACAGCCTTTGAAACCTTCGCGCCCATGACAAAAGTGCCACGATAAACACTCGCCGCCGCTTCAATATCCGGCACAGCAATAGCGACATGATTGAGACGTCCGAGCATGCGCAAATCCGATTACAGATGTGAAGCCTGCACAACGCTAAAGGCTCACTCTCACTTCTGCAAGCGCTAACGGCACGCCGGTCCCGACAGCCCCGCTAATCCCGCCCGGACGGCCTTGTGTCAAAAATTGCGTGGGGCATTGCAGCCTGTGAGCGGGCTACGGTGACATTATCAACTTGCAAAATCAAATCCTCATAACCGCGCCCACGGTGAGCGGCACCAGTGAAATTGCTACGCCCATCTTGATCTGCCAGGTTGCCGCCTTCATCTGAGCTACTTCCGGTCTGGTACACATTTGCTGCAGCATTTGCATCGCTGATTGCAATCTTGTGTGCCACGTCTTCAAATGTTTTGCTTTGCTCGCCGGACCCTTTGTAAGTGACCAGCCAATAATTCGCGCCTGCTATTGAAACGCCTTCCAAAATACTGCCAACGAGTCTCAGATCGTTCACTTTCACAGAGATGGATTGGTACGAGTAAAAACCCTGCTGAGCATTTTCGCTTCCCACCAAATCGTTGCGCACCGCAGTCCAGGCAATGTCATCATCGTTGACGCCGGCGTCTTTCAACGACGCCAAAATGTCCCGCATCGTGATGGCCGTTTGTTTGGCCGCGTCCGCCGCCACATTTCTTTCAACGTAGTATGCGACCGCAATGCTGGCGCCACCGAGCTGATGTCCGCTCTGCTCCTCGCCCATGCGATCAATGATAACGATCGCCGCGAGAGTGAGCGCGACAAACGTCAGCGCCACTATAATGTAACTCTTCATCACGCCCCCCACAGCGTCCCCTAACCCATGTCGTAGCACATCTCTAACGTGGGTTCATCATGCGCTTCAGAGATAGTGATAATAATTCAACAGATTCCCCGGTCTCACGAACTTGCTCGCACCGGTACAACCCATAGGCATCTTGGCAACCAACGCCGCCGCGGCCGCTTGCATCGTTTGGAAAGCCAAAGGATTAACCGCCACACTCCGAAGCACTTTCGCGTCAAGCGCTTGTGGTTCACCCATGCACGTGGTCTTTTAGCGGCTGGATACAGTGCTCACTCGAGGAAGAGTCTAATGGATATCGTCTTTCTGGCCGGGATCGTC
>JANOFD010000240.1:0-3546 GCA_031413455.1 Rhodobiaceae bacterium | reverse complement strand
CACGAGTACCCAGCGTAAACCTCCCGCACGGAGAGTTGCGGAGATAGAGGTTCCGAGAACAGGCCACATGCCGCTAACATTGGCACAATCAAAGCGATCAAAAGCAATTTGCCCACGGCTCATTTCCTCCCCAGGAGTGTTACGTCTTGTAGCGGCATTACAGACCCACGACTACAAGTGCCGGTTCAGGTACACCCGGTGCGGGCACAGCGGCACCGAACATGAACGAGATTGGAACGATTTCCGGTCCAAGCAACCCGCAGAACTAGGGCCGAAACTAGGGCCGAAGCGCATTCCAACGAAAAATTCCCCAATAATAGGGCTTGATTGGCGGCAGAGAGGGAGCCGTAAACTATCTATAAGTATTTGAAATAAATAGAAAATCGCATTCAACACTAACAGACATGCCCCCAAATGTGCCCCCAGAATGGCGCGTGACTGGCTGTTGGCACGTTGTGACAGCTGGCTTGTAACTCTTGCTGCGGTGCAGTGCCATCCGCCCGATTTCTCCCAAGACCCGATTTCTCCCAAGAGATGTGCTGACCCGGGATTGCATTCGCGTCAGGCAACTGATGGCATCGGCCCCCAAGACCGAAGGGAGCATACACATGCGAATGTTGTTTGGAATGCTGGTTTCAATTGCTGGCGCACTATCGGCAACCGCGCTGGCCCAAGCCGCCGAGTCGTCTCGCGATTGCCCTGACTGCCCCCTGATGGTCACGGTGCCTGCGGGATCGTTTCAGATGGGGTCAAGCCCCAGCGGCATTTCCAGCGCCGTCAGCGAAGGCGCGAAAGCCGAAAACGTTCAAGACGAAACCCCGCAACACGATGTGACGGTCAAGCAGTTCGCCATGTCGGCCACAGAGGTCACGCGCGATCAGTTCGATGCTTTCGTGCGTGCTTCCGGACATCAAGCTGGTGGACCGTGTTGGGTCTACAAGCAGGCTGAATACAAGTACGCTGAATCCAACGCCAATGACTGGCGCGATCCGGGTTTCAGCCAAGGCGGCAATCACCCGGTGGTGTGCGTCAACTGGAATGACGCGAAGGCGTATGTACGCTGGCTCAGCCAGAAGACCGGCAAAGACTATCGGCTGCCAACGGAAGCAGAGTGGGAATACGCCGCAAGGGCAGGAACCTCGGCTTCGCGCTATTGGGGCTATGACAATTCATCTGCTTGCCGCAATGCCAACGTCTCTGATCGAACACGAGCGGCCGCACACAATCTCGCTACGGGTCCTACCAGCATTTTCCAATGCACGGATGGCTATGTCTACACGGCACCCGTCGCCCAACTTCAGGCCAACGCCTTCGGTCTAAACGACATGTTGGGCAATGTCTGGGAGTGGACGGAAGATTGTTACAACACATCCTACAACGGCGCACCAACCAACGGTTCGGCATGGCTAACCGGTGATTGCTCTCTCCGCGTCGATCGCGGCGGCTCGTGGCTCAACTATCCGAGGAGCGTCCGCGCCGCGAACCGCCGCGGGGACGCCTCTACTCTCCGGAGCAGCGCTCTGGGGTTCCGCGTGGCGAGAACCAATTAATTCTTGAGTCTTGAACTCTTTACATCTTTCTAGTTCCGGGGGCGAATGCCCCCGGCGCTGATTTGAGGCAAACAAAAACCGGTGAGTGAGAGCGCGAAAGCCGAAAAGAGTGCACCAACGGTTACACCAAGCAACGAACACGCAAGCACCACAAGGCGCGGCGGCCCGGCACTTGAGGCGGCGTATCAGCTGTTGCTGTGGTTGACCCCAGCGGTCGAGAAGTTTCCGCGCAATTTCAAGTTCACGCTGGGTGACCGCACGATGGCCACAGCGATTGAGGTGTTGGATCATCTTGTCGCCGCCACCTATTCCCGCGACCGTCTGGCTCGTTTATCCGCAGCCAATCTGGCACTGGAGCGTCTGCGCTTCTTTATGCGCCTCGCCAGCGACCTGCGAATCATCGACCTTCGCCGTTATGAACACTCAGCCCGCCTCATCGACGAAGTTGGGCGGTTGATCGGTGGATGGATAAAGGCGGATCGTGCCGCGAAAACACAATGATCTCTTTGGCCAGATCGCGGCGTTTCAGGCGCTGCGAGAGGCTGCTCGTCGCGCGCTGCTGGGTAAGCGGCGCAAACCCGGCGCGGCGGCATTTCAGGCGGGTCTTGAACGCGAACTGTTGAGGCTTGAGCGCCAATTACTCTCAGCGACCTACAAGCCCGGTCGCTACCTTGAACTTCATGTCCGCGATCCGAAACCGCGCATGGTTTCCGCGGCACCATTCCGTGACCGGGTTGTGCATCATGCGGTGCATGAGGTGGTGGCACCGATATTTGAGCCGGGGTTCATCGACCACAGTTTCGCCAATCGCACCGGCAAAGGCACGCACGCGGCGATCCGCGTCGCGGGAAGAGCTTTAGGTTGGGGCAGGCGCGCACTGCCACAGTTTTGCCAAATCCACCCCACATCATTGCCCTTCCCACCAGCGCATTTGCGCTGAGGGGGAAGGTGGCGCGCCGTACTTCACGGCGTGACGGATGGGGGGCGATGGCGGGCACGTTCGCACAACAGTTACGCCGGAATATGACCGAGGCTGAGCGCCGGCTGTGGTCCGCCGTTCGCGGCAAGCGGTTGCTTGGTTTGAAGTTTCGCCGGCAGCAGCCCATTGGCCCGTTTATTGTCGATTTCATTTGCGTGGAAGCGCGGCTGATTGTCGAGCTCGATGGGGCGCAGCATCATGACGAGGAGCAGGGCTGGTAAGACTACCGGCGGACGAAGTTTCTTGAGGCAAGAGGCTATGCGGTTATGCGGTTCAACAATTCAGATGTGCTGAAATTTCCGGTACAGACGGTGGAACAGATTTTGGATTTTGTGCGGCGTCGGGTCCCCCCATCCGTCACGCCGTCACGCCGTGAAGTACGGCGCGCCACCTTCCCCCTCGTCGCTCACGCTCCGGGGAGAAGGGCTATAAGTTGGGGTGGGCGAGCACGCCTCCCGCCTTGGCTCGCTCGCTCGCGGGCAGCGGGTGCCGGTTTTTGGGCCGGAGATGGTCTTGACAGAATGGTCCTGTTATGTTCTAATTGCTTATATTCTTGTGTTTTCAGCGTTCGGCGGGCACCGTGCTGCGGGCGGATGCGGATTTTGAGGGCCATCAAAGGAAAAGGAGACAGTGTAAAGTCATGTACATTTGTGTCACTTGAGTTGCCGAAAAATGGCGAAGAGCGGCGGGATTCTTGAAAATTTTCGAGCGGCATGTGTCACTTTAAGTGCTTGGCGGAACTGCATCGGTCTGACTGGAGTTAAAGCGGATGCGGGCTACGGTGGCGGCGTTGGGGATGTTGTCTACATGTATGTAACGGGTCTTGTAACGGGTATTTCCGCAGTTTTGAGCCAATGTAACGGCGTAACGGGTCACAGTGAAATATGCGATTGGGTTTGGTGAGGTGTCCCCTCATCCGTCTCGCCGCGAAGGTGCGGCGATCCACCTTCTCCCGCAAGCGGGAGAAGGGCTAAGAAAAAAGTGTAAGCCCTTCTCCCATTTATGGGAGAAGGTGGA
>JANOFD010000239.1:0-1148 GCA_031413455.1 Rhodobiaceae bacterium | reverse complement strand
GATCCTATTGCATACATAACTCGCTACCGCTGCTGCACAACGACCGTGACTTCGATGCAATGGAAAAACACCTTGGGTTGATGGTGCTTTAGTGTTCTGACTCATTCATGTGCATCCGGTATCGAGGCGAATACCAGTAGTCGGCATTTTCGATATGCGCGCCACTTCCCCCCATCGTCTACAGCCGCTGACGCGGCGCAGCCACTTCGCTGCTGCAGGGGATGGGGGAAAGCGCGCGCATTTCCGCGTCTTGGCGTGGATTCATAAGTTTGTGACGGAACACTAGATTCCGCTTTTCGGCAACCGCACCAGGAATGTGTTGCTGCCCTGGACACTTACATCCCCGCCGTGATGGCGGGCGATTTGACGGACCAATGAGAGGCCAAGGCCGGTGCTGCTGCTCGTGGCACTGGCTTTGCGGAAAAATGGTTCGAAGATTTGTTCGCGGTCGCCATCGGAAATGCCGGAGCCGTGATCGGTGACGGTGAGGTTTGCGTTTGCGCCCTGTGCACCGACGGAGACTTCGATGGGCGGGCGGCCGTGGCGCTTGGCATTGTCGATCAAGTTGCGGATCAGACGGCGCAGCAGGCGCGCATCGCCTTTGATGATGACGGCCTGGCCGGTGACTGCGACGTCGTCGAAGCGCGAGGCTTCCTCGGCGGCAAGGGCCAGGAGATCGACATGTTCGGTGTGCACCGGACGCGCCATCGCGTCGAGGCGGCTTGAGAGCAGAATTTCTTCGATGAGTTCGTCGAGTTCGGCGATATCCTGTTCGAGCTCGGCGCGACGCTGGGGTTCGGCTTTTTCTTTCAGCAATTCAATGCCCATGCGCAGACGCGTGAGGGGCGTGCGCAATTCATGAGAGGCGTTGGCGAGCAGCATTTTGTGCGAGTTCACCAGCGCTTCGATGCGGGCCGCGGCGCGGTTGAAGCTTTCAGCGACGCGGGCAATTTCGTCTTTGCCTTCGACTTTGACGCGCACGCTGAGGTTTCCTGCGCCAAGCGTCTCGACGCCTTGCTGCAGGCGCTCCAGGCGGCGCGTGAGGCCGCGGACAACCGGGTAGGAACCGATCGCCAGGATGAGGGCTATGATCGCCAAATGCAGCATAAAGCATAAAGCTTGGGCCATGGCGATGGCGTTCCATGGGC
>JANOFD010000238.1:0-1580 GCA_031413455.1 Rhodobiaceae bacterium | reverse complement strand
AATTTACCGTCAGAACCCGACCTCGCATTCCCCCGAACCCTGGGGACCGGCCCTGACTTCCAATACACTTAACAGAAGTGCAACATTGATGCCGCACCGTACACGGAAAAAAAATGAGAATCAATAATTCGATTGACAGTGGTGCATCAAACACACGCACACGCAAGGCTTGTGTCCGCGTGGTTGATTCGATACGTGCGCTTCGCGTTGCACGGTTAATTGCTTTATCGCATACGGTTCATTTCGCGCGTTGATCCGCGTTGGCACAACTCTAAGAAGGTAAAAGGCCCAAAATGGCTCGCAAAAAAATTGCACTCATCGGTGGCGGTCAAATCGGCGGCACGCTCGCCCATCTCATCGGCTTGAAAGAGTTGGGTGATGTCGTTCTGTTCGACATCGTCGAAGGCCTGCCGCAAGGCAAATCGCTCGACATCTCGCAATCGGCCCCGGTCGACGGCTTCGACGCGCGCATAAAGGGGACACAATCATACGCCGATATCGCCGGCGCCGACGTCGTCATCGTCACCGCCGGCATCGCGCGCAAGCCCGGCATGAGCCGCGACGATCTTCTCGGCATCAATTTGAAAGTCATGGCCGCGGTCGGTGAAGGCATCAAGCAACACGCCAAGGACGCCTTCGTCATCTGCATCACCAATCCGCTCGACGCCATGGTCTGGGCCTTGCGCGAATTTTCAGGCCTGCCGCATCACAAAGTCGTCGGCATGGCCGGCGTATTGGACTCGGCCCGCTTCCGCCACTTCCTCGCCGATGAGTTCAAGGTCTCGGTCGAAGACGTCACCGCCTTCGTCCTCGGCGGCCACGGCGACACGATGGTGCCGCTGACGCGCTTCTCCACTGTCGCCGGCATCCCGCTGCCCGAACTCGTGAAGATGGGCTGGATCAAGCAAGAGCGTCTCGACCAGATCGTTCAGCGCACCCGCGACGGCGGCGCCGAAATCGTGGGCCTTCTGAAGACGGGTTCGGCCTTCTACGCCCCCGCCACAGCCGCGATCGCTATGGCCGAAAGCTTCTTGAAGGACAAAAAGCGCATCCTTCCTTGCGCCGCCTACGTCAAAGGCGAATTCGGCGTGAAGGACATCTATGTCGGCGTCCCCTGCGTCATCGGCGAAGGCGGCGTGGAGAAAATCATCTCTCTGACCTTGTTGCCCGACGAGCAGGCCATGCTCAACAAATCGGTCGACAGCGTGCTCGGCCTGATCAACGCCTGCAAGAAACTCGAACCCAAGTTAGGTTGATCGCCGAGCGAACGTGGGCCGAGCAAACGTGGGAGTGCAGGCATGAACATTCCCACGCTCACGACCAGCCGCTTCATCTTGCGCGCCTTTCGCGAGGACGACGTCCCTGCGCTCACCGCCTTGCACAGTGACCCGGAAGTCATGCGTTTCCTCAGGCCCAATGGTGAGCCGGAACCGAATCCGCGCGTGTTCATTCGCGGCAATCCGGCTACCAAGGGCGCGGAGATTCCGCGCCAGTTCTTGAGCGTCGTAGCCGGACAAGAACGAAAGCCATTTCAAAATGGCAGCGGACGGCTCGAACTCGCGCAGGCCATCACCGATCCA
>JANOFD010000237.1:0-8205 GCA_031413455.1 Rhodobiaceae bacterium | reverse complement strand
CGAGGGGTTGATGATGACGCGCATGAGTTTGCGCTCCATGGTCTTGAAGCGCTCGTATTCCGGGGTGCCGGGTGTGGTCTCGCAGTGATAAACAAAGAGCCGCGGCAGATAGAGCATGCCTGCCATCCAGGCGATGACGGCGATAATGTGGAAGGCTTTGAGCCAGGGATAGAAAGGGAGCAGCGTTTCGCTCATGCGGCTTGGCTTTGGCAGGCACATTGGCGGCATGCGGCTGGACAATGTCTGATGCTGCCGCCGGGGTTTGTGCCGGTTTGCGTCGCGGCCGTTTTGACCAGAGAGGCAAGGCCTTCAATGAAGGCCGGATGTGTTCCGACCGCCGGGACGCGCAAATAATTCAGTACGCCGCTTTCGGCTGCGAGCTTTGCATATTCGATGTCGAGCTCGACCAAGGTTTCGGAGTGTTCTGAGACGAAGGCGACAGGCACGACGATCAGCGCAAGGCCTTGGGTGCCGGCGCGTTTGATTTCTTCGTCGGTCGCAGGGCCGATCCATTTCATCGGACCGACGCGGCTCTGATAGCTTATTTGCCAATCAAGTTGAGGAAGATTGAGAGCCTCGACGATGGCCTTTGCTGTTTGTTCGATTTGTGCCGGATAGGGGTCGCCTGCCGCCACGATGCGTTGAGGAAGCCCGTGTGCAGAAAATAGCAGCCGGTATTTCACGTTGTTCGGCAGCGCTTTGAGCGTCTGGGAAATCAGATTGGCGTGTGCTGCAATCAGGCCCTCGTTGACCGGGTAACAGCAGACGATGGAGGTCGAGGCCTGAAGTTTGTGGCTGGCGGCATAGACGTTCCATTCCTGGATAGATGATCTCGATGTCGTGGTTGAGAATTGCGGGTAGAGCGGCAGCAGTATAATTTTGTTGGGTCGAAAGCGCTTCACTTGTTCGATGATGTCGAAGACGCGTGGTGCGGAATAGCGCATGGCCACGAACACTTCGTAGTGCGTTGTTCCGCCTGGCAGGGCTGCGTGCAGTGCAGACGCCTGCGTGTAGGTTTGGCCGAGGATAGGCGAGCTGCCGCCCAATTTTGCATAGATTTCGCGGGCGATGGGGGCGCGTCGCTTTGAAATGAGTGTCGCCAGCAACCAGCGAAAAGGTTGAGGGACGCGAATAATTGCGGGATCGTTGAAGAGGTTGAACAGAAAAGGCTCAACCGTTTGGAGTGAGCTTGGCCCCCCCAGATTGAACAAAATGACGGCCACTCTCATATTTTTTTCCGGACAAGACGCATGAGCTGTTCGACGTGCTCAAGCGGCGTTTCCGGGCGGATGCCATGGCCCAGATTGAAAATGTGCGGTTTACCTTTTGTCTGGTCAACAATGGCATCGACCGCCGTTGCCAAATGTTTGCCGCCACAGATGAGCGCTATCGGATCGAGATTGCCCTGAAGGATTGCTTGGGGTCCCAGCTCCGCGCGTAACATCTCCAGTGATGTCTGGGTGTCGACCGAAATGGCAGTTGCGCCCGTTTGCGTGGCATAGCGCGCATAATGTGTCCCTACGGCGCGCGGAAATACGATGATCGGTATGGCGGGTGTGTGCTGGCGAACGCCTGAGATGATCTTGTTGATGGGAGCGAGGGAGTATTTTTGAACCTGTCCTGCTGGAATGGTTCCAGCCCAACTTTCAAAAATTTGCAGAACCTCTGCACCTGCTTCGATCTGGGCGATGAGGTAGTCCGTGGTTGATTGCACCAGGATTTCGAACAGGCGGTCGAGTGCGTCAGTGTTTTCGTAAGCAAAGCGGCGAAGGTGAATGCTGTCGTCGGAACTTCCACCCGCGATCATGTAGTTGGCGACTGTCCAGGGGGCGCCGGCAAAGCCGATGAGTGCGGTGGACTTGGGCAGTTTGGCTTTGACGGTTGAGACTGTTTCAAAAACGGGGGCCAACGCGATGCGAATATTCCCAGGTTTCAGCTTGGCCAAATCTGCCGGGACCAACGGCGTGAGTTTTGGTCCCTCGCCTTCCACAAACCAGAGTTTCTGGCCGAGGGCGTGAGGGATGACCAAAATGTCCGAGAATAAAATGGCGGCGTCGAAACCAAATCTGCGAATGGGCTGAAGCGTGACTTCGCTGGCCAGGGCAGGGTTGAAACACAGCGATAAAAAATCTCCGGCCTGGTTGCGCAGCTCGCGATATTCCGGAAGGTAGCGTCCAGCCTGGCGCATCAACCAAATTGGCCGTGGCGTGATGGATTGCCCGCTTAAAACCTGCAGAATTGGTTTTTGTATTTTGTGTTCGATCACTTCAGTTTCCTAGGCCCACTACTCACTTACTTATAGATATTTAAATATTAGTAGTAAGCAGTAGAGCGTGTGGATATTTGGGAGAGGATGAGTGTGCAGAGGACGTCCCCAAGGTCTTACCCAGGGGCGCAAACTATCCACGGTTGGGGATTGAGTCTGTTGAAGCGGTGATTCCTGCTGGTGTGTGGCGGAAGTACAATGTGGAAGGACTCTGTATGGAGGACGGAACGAAAAGTTCTGGATATCTGCATTTCGGTCGAGGGGTGTGGTGGAGATACACGGGATAGGGAGCAGGTCTGGGTGGGGGCAAGTGGGTGAGGTGTTGCATCCCGGTTTCATCCCCGGTCTTATCTGGGGTGTTGTCGACAGATTGATCCTCAGGACATCGTGCAGAAAACCCGGGCTATAGCGATCTATTTTCATTTGCATCTCGTGTCGGATTCGACGGGCGAGACGCTGAATGCAGTGGCGAAAGCGGCTTGCGCGCAGTTTGAGATGGGCAGGCCAATCGAACATTTCTATCCGCTGGTGCGTAATCGCAAGCAGCTTGAGCGTGCGATTGCCGAGATTGAAACCGCGCCTGGGTTGGTGTTGCACACGATGGTCAACGCCGAGTTGCGGCAGTTTCTGGAAGTGCGCTGCCGGGAATTGGGGCAGCCTTCGGTCGCGGTTCTTGATCCCGTTATGGCGAATCTCGGCGCTTATTTAGGTGTTGAAGAGAGTCATAGACCGGGTGCGCAGCATGATCTGGATGCAAAATATTTCGCGCGCATTGAAGCGTTGAACTACACGATGGCGCATGATGATGGGCAGAGCGCGGCGACGCTGGAACTGGCAGATGTTGTGCTGGTGGGGGTGAGCCGGACGTCGAAAACGCCGACATGTATCTATCTGGCCAATCGCGGCATCAAGGCTGCAAATATTCCTATCGTCGCTGGAATCGCTTTGCCTGAAGAACTTAACCGGCTGAAGCGGCCGCTGGTCGTTGGGCTTATAGTGGCGCCAGACCGACTTATTCATATTCGCAAGAACAGGCTGTTGTCGCTGCAGGAGGAAACTGAGACGAGCTATGTTGATCTTGATTCCGTGCGGGCCGAAATTGCTATTGCGCGGCGTTTATTTGCCGAAAAGGGGTGGCCGGTGATTGATGTGACGCGGCGGTCGATTGAGGAAACGGCGGCGGCGGTGCTGGCGTTGTACAGCCGGGCCGGTCAGCAAAACCCATGAGTCGGATCATATTGGCATCAGCAAGTCAGACGCGTCAGCGGTTGCTGCGCGCTGCGGGTGTCGTGTTTGAAGCCGATGCGCCTGCCATCGATGAGGCGGGTGTTTTGGAGTCGTTGCAAGCCGAAGGTGCGTCAGCGCGGGACGCGGCCGACCTGTTGGCGGAGCTCAAGGCGCTGAAAACAGCCAGCCGCCATCCTGAGGATTGGGTGATTGGTGCTGATCAAATACTAAGTTTGGGGCCTGAGTTTTTCAGCAAGCCTGGAACACATGGGCGCGCGCGGGCACAGCTGCAAAGCCTGCGCGGCAAGACACACGAGCTTTCCTCTGCGGTTTGTGTTGCTAAAAATGGCGTGATTGTTTGGCGGTTTGTGGGTCAGGCGAAGCTTGGCATGCGAAGCTTTTCCGATGAATTTTTGGACGCTTACCTTGTGGAAGCCTCAGAGGATATTCTGGGAAGTGTTGGTGCCTATCATGTGGAGGGACTGGGACTTCAGTTGTTTTCCAGGATTGAAGGCGAATATTTCACGATCCTGGGGTTGCCCATGCTGCCGCTTCTGGACTTTCTGCGTGTGAACGGTGCTCTCAGGACATGAAAGTTTCCGGGACAACAATGCGTGCGGGGGTGGTGGGCTGGCCGGTGGCGCATAGTCTTTCTCCGGCGCTGCACGGGTATTGGATTTCAGAACACGGTCTGGACGCAAGTTACGAACCGTTTGCCGTACGACCGGAAGCCTTCGCATCGGTCTTGTCTGCGATGGCATTGCAGGGTGTGTGCGGCGTCAATGTTACGCTGCCGCACAAGGAAGCGGCCTGCGAGCTGGTTGATGAGCGCGATGAGGCGGCAGTGGCGACGGGGGCTGTGAATACCGTGGTGTTTGCGGGCGGCCGCATGCTTGGGCGTAACACCGATGTGTTCGGTTTCGTCGAGTCTTTGCGTGAGCAGGGCGTGAACGGTGTAGAGAATGCTGTCGTGCTTGGCGCAGGCGGTGCGGCGCGGGCGATTGTGTTTGCCTTGCTGTCGCTTGGCGCGCAACGGGTGAGCGTGGTCAATCGAACGCCTGAAAGAGCAAATGCTTTGCAGACATTTTTCGGGGACAAGGTGGTTGCGCTGGACTGGCGCGGGCTTGGCGCAGCGTTGCCTGCTTGCGCTATGCTGGTGAACGCGACCAGCCTGGGCATGGTGGGACAACCGGCATTGATGATCGACTTGAC
Organism: Rhodobiaceae bacterium; assembly: GCA_031413455.1. Taxonomy (GTDB): domain Bacteria; phylum Pseudomonadota; class Alphaproteobacteria; order Micropepsales; family Micropepsaceae; genus SZUA-430. Next base: position 3,500 of record JANOFD010000237.1, on the reverse strand, counting down.
GACGCTGAAGCGCAGCACCGTTGTGGCGGATATTGTTTATCGCCCGTTGGAGACCAGGCTTCTGGTGCAAGCCCGGGCGCTGGGACACACAACGATTGATGGTTTGGGGATGTTGATGCACCAGGCCCGGCCGGGCTTTGCCGCGTGGTTTGCCGTGACGCCGCAGGTGACACCGCAGTTGAAAGCGCATCTGGTTTCGATTTTGGAAGGCCGAGGCTGATGCTGCTCATCGGATTGACAGGCTCTATCGGTATGGGGAAAAGCGAGACGGCAAAAATGTTTGCGCGCCACGGTGTGCCGGTGTGTGATTCCGATGCGATCGTGCATGGTCTTTACGATGCAGGTGGAGCCGCGGTGCAGCCGGTGGGCGCGGCGTTTCCGCAGGCGCTGGTTCAGGGGCGGATTGACCGGGAGGTGCTTTCGCGTTGCGTTGTGGGCCAGCCGGAAGCGATTGCCAGGCTTGAGGGGATCGTGCATCCGCTGGTGGCACTGGCGCAACGGCTTGTGCTCCAGGGTTTTGCCGCGAGCGGAACCAGGATGGTGGTGCTCGATATTCCGTTGTTGTTCGAAACCAGGGCCGAGAAAAGGGTTGACGTGGTCGTCGTTGTGTCGGCGCCAGGCGCTGTTCAACGCAAACGGGTTTTGCAAAGACCCGGTATGAGTGTTGAGAAATTTGAAGCCATCGTGAATAAGCAACTGCCCGATGCGGACAAACGTGCGCGCGCGGATTTTGTCGTTGATACGTCGCAGGGGTTCGCCCAGGCTGAGGCGCAGGTCGTTGCGATCATCGAGGTCTTGAAAAATCGAGTGGGGCAAATCTGGAGATCCGACCATGCGTGAAATCGTACTTGATACTGAAACAACCGGTCTTGATCCGTCGCAAGGGCACAGGATTGTTGAAATTGGCTGTCTGGAATTGATGAACCGGACGCCAACGGGGTCGCGCTATCACACCTATCTCAATCCTCAACGCGATGTGCCGGAGGAGTCCCGGCGCATCACGAATCTTTCGACGGAGTTCCTGGCCGACAAGCCGCTGTTTGCCGATATTGCAGACGGGTTTCTGGAGTTCATTGCCGACAGTCCGCTGGTTATTCACAATGCGGAATTCGATTTGAAGTTTTTGAATTCAGAACTCGGCAAGGTGAAAAAGGTGGCGCTGAATGCCAGCCGTGCCATTGACACGATGTTGATCGCACGCCGCAAATTTCCGGGCTCTCCGGCCTCGCTCGACGCGCTGTGCCGCAAGTTCAGCATCAACCTCGAGGAGCGCAAAACAAAAGGTCACGGGGCCATGCTCGATGTTGAGCTGTTGGCGCAAGTGTATCTTGAGCTTTCGGGCGGGCGGCAACCTGGCCTGGAGTTTTCATCGAAATCGCCGACTACAACGAACACTGCTTCAAAGCGCGGGGCCCTACCCGCCCGGCCGGTGCCGCTTGGCCCGCGCCTGACTGAAGTCGAGATTGCGGCCCACGAAGCGCTGGTTTCGAGCCTGGGGCCGTCCGCACTTTGGCGCCGTTAAATGGTCGCTGTGGTTTGCGATTTTTGTTGCGCGAGCTGGGCGCGATAGAGCGTCATAAAGTCGATGGGATCGAGCAGCAACGGCGGGAAGCCGCCATCGCGGGTGAGGTCGGCCACGACGCGGCGGGCAAATGGGAACAGCTGGCGCGGACACTCAATTAGGAGCACGGGCTGGATGTTTTCAGGCGTGATGTTCTTAAGCATAAAGACACCGGCATAGGTGACTTCGCAGACAAACACGGTCTGGTTGGCGGACTTGGCGTCGGCGCGAATGCGCACGGTCACTTCGTATTGGTCGACGCCAAGGCCCCGGGCCTGAACGTCCACGCCCACATCGAGCGCCGGCTTTTGGCCCTGCAGGCTGAGCGGGGCTGCCGGGTTTTCGAATGACAAATCCTTAACGTATTGGGCCAAGACCTGAATTTGAGCTCCTGGTGCTCCTGCCATTTGTGCGTCGGGGGCCTGGCCATTGCCGTTGGTAAGCGTGTCGCTCATTCGATCTTGTCCTTGAAAACTCATAATTCAGCACAATTTTATGTTGGCGGGTGGCTAACATGGTTGTGGGCGTCCGTACAAGAGACCGTCGTGGTTCACACTTCATTTGCCATGTGTTTGTGCCGGTTTCTTCGTAACTGTTGCTGTAGCCTATGGACCGGGTCAGGTTCGCGCTATAGTGTTTATCCCCAAGCATGAGCCAACTGCCTGAGATGCCGCAGAATAGACAGAATGAAGTGCGTATCATGTGGGTGTGTGCTTGCTTCAACGGAATGGTGCAATGAACGAATCTGCGTTGGAAATCCTGTTTTTTGCCGCGATCGCGGCCTTCATCGCGTTTCGCTTGTATACTTCGCTGGGTCGGCGGACCGGTCACGAGCGTCCGCCTTTTGATCCGATCAATCACCGCGAGCGGGCCGATCCCATACGCCCAACGGCGAGTGGGAAAGAAGACAATGTGATAGCGTTGCCGCGCGCGCGGGAAGCCGCTCGAGCGGTTCCCAATGATGGTGTGATGAGCAAATTGACGCCGGGTTCGCCGCTGGTGCTTGGGATCTTGCAGATTCAGGAAGCAGATCGTGGGTTTGATCCGGATGCATTTTTTGGCGGTGCGAAAGCGGCGCACGAAATGATCGCGCAGCTCTTTGCCCAAGGTGATCGCAAGGGTTTGAAACCTCTGCTTGCAGAAGATGTTTATGCAAGTTTCGAGGGCGCAATCTCTACGCGTGAGAAAGCCGGACAGAAAATGGAATTTTCCTTTGTTGGCCTGAAACAGGCCAATCTTGAGGAGGCCTCTCTGCGTGGGCGAATTGCAGAAGTGACGGTGCGTTTCGTTAGCGAACTCATCAGTGCGACGCGCGATGCGGCGGGTGCCGTTATCGAAGGCGCTGCTGGTGTGGTGCGTGAAGTCACCGATGTGTGGACTTTCGCGCGCGACACACGCTCGAGTGACCCCAACTGGAAACTGGTTGCCACTGCAGGCGCCGCATAGCATAAGCTCAAGCCATGCGTGCAGTTCGTGCAGCCGGAGCTGCTCTCCTTTTAGTCGCTGCGGCGTGTGCGCCGTTTGACGATCTTGGGCGCGACAAAGCAAGCGCACCCGATCTGCTGGTTTTGAAACGAACGTCGTTCTCCGCGTTGGCAGATTGGCCATCGTCCGACGTGCGGCCTGCGTTGCAGGCCTTTCAGCGCTCATGTGTGAAGCTCAAGGCGCGTGCGGATACAGCAGGATTTGGTGGCGTCCCTGACTATGGCACGGTCAAGGATTGGCGGCTTGCCTGCTCGTCCGCATTGCAGGCCAACGTTCAATCAGCCGATACGGCGCGCGTGTTTTTCGAGACCTGGTTTGTGCCGGCTCAAGCCTTTAACGGCGGTGAAGAGCGTGGCCTTTACACGGGATACTACGAGCCTGAATTGAAGGGCAGCCGGAAACGCAGCGCGCGGTTTAACGTGGCGCTGCATGCGCGGCCCGGTGATCTTGTCCA
>JANOFD010000236.1:0-2843 GCA_031413455.1 Rhodobiaceae bacterium | reverse complement strand
TTTGCACTTCGCAAAAAAGGGTGAGGGGTCGTAGCGATTCAATTGTCAGACTTGGGCTCCCCCCTGCCACTCCCAATTGCCTTCGTGCCCGATCAAGGCGCGGCGAACGGATTTCGTACTTCCAGCGCTCCGAACTTCGTGCCGGGATGCAAGTCCTCCGTTAACAGTACTCCGCATTTTGCAGCCAATGCGGCGGCGACGACCAGCGCGTCGTAAAACGCGATCTTGCGCGCGGCGGCGATGGCGCGTGCGGCGTCGTGGAGTTCTTCAGTCAGCGGGGCTGGCGCGTCGACAAGCGCCTTGACGGTCTCAAGGCGTTTGGCGATCTCGTCCCACTTCAGGCCAAGCTTGCGGTGCGATACGCTGGCGAATTCGTTCAGGACCTGGACGCTGATTGCGCCGCCTTGCGCCAACAAGCGTTCGGCTTCGGCCTTTCGCGGGTCGCCCGTCGCAAAGGCATAGATCAGGATATTCGTGTCGAGAAAAGGTTTGGTGTTCATTCGCTTTAACGATTGAGCTAACGTTTGTTGGCATCGTCGCGCTTGAAGCGGAAGCCTTTGGGGAGCGGACGGCTCAAGGCCTTCAGCCGCGCCAGGGCGCGCGCACGCCCCTTGTCGCGCGCGACCACGAATTTGCGCGCGCCCCCGATTTCGATATCAATCTCATCGCCCGCTTTGAGGCCCAGCGCCTCGACCACCGCCGAGGGCAGCCGCACGGCCAAGCTATTGCCCCATTTCGCTACCTGCATCGCATTCTCCATGATATACGCAGGAAAAGTATATCATCCCGAGGGAGCATATACAACAGTTTGATGCTGCTGCACCTGACTTGCACGTGATCACGAGGCACATGTACCACCGCGACGTCGTCCCGTGCGCAATGCGGCGCTCTTCGTGCCGCGTTGCGTGCGGGATGACGGGGGGGCGTCTCCCTACCTCAAAAACCGTATACGCTTGATGAGGGCGCTGGAGCGGCCTTGGTTGCCGGATGAGGAGGTGTCGACGGAGATTGAGTAGCCTGATACGGCGCGGGCGAAGTTTTGGCCGAAGAGCTGGCGGGTGCCTTGGGCGAGGTCGAAGCGCGACGTGAGTGGGTCGCGGGTTGTGGGCGAGCCCAGGCAGACATAGCGGCCCGAGTCGCGGTAGTGGCGCCCGACATAGGGGTGGCCTACGCGGTCGCCGTTGCAGAGGAACAGGCCTACGAAATAGGGAATATCGGGGACGAAGGGCGAGCCGCTCGGCCGTTTGTCGGCGCCGAAGAAAACGTGGACCATGATGGCCTCGTTGTTGACGCGCCGTTCGTAGGAGGCGTTCTGGGGGTGGCGCGCGACGCCCCACTCGATCTCGATGGCCTGGAAGGGCGCGCCGTTGATCGTGGGTTGGACGAGGAAGCCGCGCGCGGGGCGCAAGGCTTCGATGACCAGGCCCTGGGCGCCTGGCAGCAGCGCGATCTTTTGACGGTTGGCTGTGTCCTCCTTGAAGCTGAGGCCTTTGCTGCGCAGCCAGGCATCGACGGGGCCGCTGCGGTAATCGGTGAAGTCGATTTCGTAGGCGGTTTGCGCGCCGGTGGAAGTGGGGGCAGCGGTGGCGGCGGCGGCGGTGTGAAGCGAGGCGCAGGCGATGAGCGCCAACGCCCGGTAGGGAAATTTCATGGATGGACCTTGTGTGCTGGGCGCTGGCGCGAATGTGGCGGGGGCGGGGCGCTGGTGCAAGGCGGGTGGATGGTTGGCCACAGATTTCTTGTGGGCGGAGGGCGGTTGTCCGGAGGTTGGGCTTGCGGCAATCTGGCGCTTGCTCATTTTGCTTTTGTTCTTTATATGTTCCTTTGGGTGGGTTTTGTGATTTTATCGAGTGCGCTTTTTGACATTGTGAAACATTCTGGCTTGGCCTTGTGGTGGGGGCTCGCCTCGTGATCCTGCGCGAAAATTTATTGCGGGTGAGTGTCTCGAATTGCGTCTGCGGTTTGGCGCTTGTGAACAGGACAGGACACATAGGACAGTGTTCTGGGACAGTGTCTCGTGTCCTGTTTGTCCTAAAAGCAGCGGCGGATTTGGGCCATAAAATGCTGGGAATAGGACAGGGGTCTGGTCTCACGCGAGCAAAGCGGCGAGGATTCCTGACAGAACGATGCCGTCAAAGGTGCCCGCGCCTCCGATCGAGGCCATGCCGACACCGCGCGGGTGGCGGATGAGATCGTGGATGTGGAAGAAGTCGGCGCCGATCAGTGGCCCCAGAACGCCTGCGACGAAGGCCACCGGCGGGGCCACTTCGGGGGCCAGCAGAAGCGCTGACAGGGCCGCGGTGATGGGGGCGACGAAGCCTGGCATGACGATGCCCACGCCCTGCACCGGAGTTGCTGCGGCATAGCAGACGATGGTGTTGATGGCGACGGCCGCAGCCACGGCCCACATCGTATCGGGGCCCAGGCGGGCCAGGTAGGCGAGCTGGAAAAGTGCTACGCCCAGCGGCACCAGGCAACCGCCGACGTTGACGGCGATGATGGTCTTGCGGCGGCGGATGGTCCAGCGCGGCAGGCTGCGATCGATGCCGAAGATCGCCAGCGGATGCGACCACACCGGTTGCTCGCGGACGATGCGCTTGATGGGAATATTTACCAGACCGCCGAGGACGATGGCGATGATGATCTGGAAGGCTTGGTTTGGCGTCAGGTGCAGCTTGGTCAGGCTGATGATCATGGCCTGCCCCAAAAGGACCGGGATGAGGATCAGCAGGATCAACGAGACGAGCAGGGACAGCCGGTTGGAGGTGGGCATGTCAGGCCGTCTCCTCGAACAGTTCTCGGCCGATGAGCATGCGCCGGATCTCGCTGGTGCCGGCGCCGAT
>JANOFD010000235.1:0-4594 GCA_031413455.1 Rhodobiaceae bacterium | reverse complement strand
CGGGCGTCGATTGTTGTGTCGGGCTGGCTGTCAGTGGCCAGGCCAGGTTGGGGTGTGGTCATTGGGTTTCAGGCTCTCGTTGGCAGTGAGTTCAAATCAGCTCAAACATAGCCTGACGAACGTAGTTGCCCATAGGCCTTGATGACTTGACGAAGACGTTCTTCCGCCCCGCGATCGCCGCCGTTGGCGTCGGGGTGGAAGCGTTTCACCAACTCCTTAAAGCGGGCTTTGATGTCCTGCAAGGTTGCGCTGGTCTCAAGATGCATGGCTTCGAGGGCGGCCAGCTGCATTTTTGAGCGCTTGCGTTCGGTCTGGCGGTCCTTGCCGTTACGTTTATCACTGTCATCGCCTGCCGGGTTGGCGCCAGGTCCATCGTTAAAGACCTTGGCGGGGTCCACGTAGGCGCCGCGAAAATAGGACTGCATCTTGGTATTAGGGCCGGCGGAGCGGTCACCGAGCTTCCAGGTGGGGCGCCCGCCGACAAGCGCCGAACGCTGAAAGGCGTCAACTTCGCCTTGCGACATGCCGCGAAAATAGTCCCACGACAGATTGTATTCGCGCACGTGGTCGGTGCAAAACCAGTAAAAATCGTTCAAGGCCTGGCGGCTTTTGGGGGCGCGGTGGTCGCCTGCGGCTTGGCAGCCCGGTTTCTCGCACAGGCGCACAGGTTTGATGACCGGCTGGCGCTTGATGCGCAAGTCGTTGGCAAACCGCGATGCGTGTTTCGTACCTTCGGCCATGGGGGACTGAGTATGCGAACGAGAAGTAAAGAACACAAGAAAACCTCTCGCTTGACATCGCGATTTTCGTGGCGGAAGTCTGAGCGGGATGAGCCTCGCGGAAACCATACGATTGAAGCTTGATGCGGCTTTTTCGCCGCTGCAGCTTGGCGTGCACGATGACTCGCACTTGCATGTGGGGCATGCGGGCGCGCGCGCGAGGGCGGGGAGACACACTTTCGCGTGATGATCGTTGCATCCAGGTTTCAGGGGTTGACGCGCGTTGCGCGCCACCGGCTGGTGCACGAGGTGCTGGACGGCGAGTTGAAGGGGCGGGTGCATGCGCTGGGCCTGACACTGCTGACGCCGGAGGAGGCGGCGCTGCGGATGTGAGGGGGCGGGGTGGTTGGGCTAGCCGCGTGAAATGAAATAGCAACAAATAGCAGTTTATGCTATGTTTGCCCGGTACAACTGAAAGGCTACTCCCATGAATTTCTCCATTCCGCTCACAATGGAATCTTTCATCCGCAAGCTGGTCAAATCCGGCTGTTACGGTAATGCCAGCGAGGTGGTTCGCGACGGTTTGCGTTTGCTGATGGACGAAATGGCCACCCGCGAAAGGAAACTGGAGGCGTTGCGCCACGAAATACGCGTGGGGCTCAATAGCGGACCCTCACGAGAGCTTGATATGGAAGAGATCATTGCACGTGCAAAGCGTGCGCGCGAGCAAAAGCCGCGCAAGCGTGCATGAGTGCGAAAACACTCCGCACCCCGGCGGCCGACGACGATCTCTATGACATCTGGCTTTTCATCGCGCAAAACAATACGGACGCGGCCACGCAGATGTTGCGCAAGATCAAGAGGTCTCTGCTTAAACTTGAGCGAAATCCACTCATGGGCCGGGACCGGCCGGAGTTGGTGCCCGGCCTGCGAAGCCTACTGTGTCAAACCTACGTCGTATTCTACCGGCTCAAGGGCAGCGATATCGAACTCGTGAGGGTGCTGCATGGCGCTCGTGACACAGGCGCGATTTTTGAGAGCGAGTGAAAGCATGGTGCGCGTATAGTGAAATTCGGCGGCGGTAAACATTGCACGGTATCAACGAACCCATCTCCGGAGTGATGCTTCAGGTCCAAGCACTCAACGGCGTATGCACGGTCAACAGTTCTGGCAGTCAAGTCGACTGTCCCTAAATCTTCCGGCTCTCCAGTTCATCGCGATGATCGATGTCCTGAAGCAGTTCAATGAGTATTTTTGGAAGTGGTTCCTCGATGACGGAGCTGAATAGGCGGTTCAGCTGCAGCCGTCGCGATGACAGTCTTGTGCCCGGAGAGGGGCAGATTCCACGGTCAACTTCGAACCAGGATTCCACGGCACGGGGGACAGTCTTGTTGGTTGGTTCGTTTTTGTGAGACATCCGCATTCTCTGATTTCATTGCCCGCTTGCCGTAGTTCCCTGCCACCCCACAAACACAACGCGTTGTAGAGCAAGAGGTTCCGGCGGGGCTTGCCGTTGCGGAGCATGGTCAGGCTGTGTTTACTTTGTTCCAGCGGCGCCACCATGGCAGTTGTTCGCTGTCACCTTCAGCCAGCGCGACTTCCTCGGCAAAAAGTTTCTCGAGCCCGGACTTCTGCGACTCGAGGCAGGTTTCATTTTCTGCCAACAGGAGAATCGCGAAGGGTTCAAGTCCTGGAACGTGGCGGGCGACAGCCGAGAACAGGATTAAAAGCGGCACTGCGACGAAGGCCGCGAGTGCGCCCGAAAACCAGCCGAAAAACGCGACTGTCAAAAAGATCGCGAGCGAACTTACAGCGCATTGGCGCGATACGAGCCACGGTGAGACGAAGTTCGACTCGATAAAATTGATAACGACCAGGATAATTGGAGGCAGGAGAGCGCCCTGAATTGTAGGGGCGGTGACCAATTGGGCGACGGCGCACAACAACATGACGGCCGTTGGGCCCACGTACGGTATGTAGCTCGCAATACCGAACAGGATGCCCCAAACGGCAGCGTAAGGAACGCCGAGCATCATGAACGAGATCGTTACAGCGACGGCAATGCCTACATTGATCAGTGTTGAAATGAACAAATAGGTTGATACCTGCGATAGCGATTCAGTCAGGATGTGAGAGACTTTGAGACGGTTTTCACGACCGACCGGCAACATGATGATGCGTTTGCGGTATGGCTCGCGCACTACGATTAAAAACAGCACCAGAGCCACGATGTAGAGCACTTGCGTTATGGCCTGGGGCGCGAATTCCATGACTGTACCGCCCGACGTCTGTGTGGCGGTGGCAGGCGCTGTCGCGCCGCCTTCGGCATCCTGGATTTTGGTCGCGTCATCGATCTGGTCACTGGCGGTTTGAATTTGGCTCAACCATTCTTTTACCGGCCTCGTCTTGCGTTCTATCGTCCGTGAAATTTCCGGCGCGCTTTTGATCAGATCCGCCACGCCAGGTGCGATCGCGAACGCCGTGCCGGTGATGACCGCGCCGGTGACGAGGACTACAATTGTCGCTGCAATCGCCGTGGGCAAGTTTAACCGTTCGAGTCCCCTCACCACTGGCATCAGCGCCAGCGCGATGATGACGGCGGTCGCGGTGGGGAGCAGGAAGTCCTGCACAGCCCAAGCGGCCGTCACGCTCGCAATGACGGCCAGAATGATGATGGCGCGCTCTGCGGGCTTCGAGAAAACCGATGGCGAAGCACCAGGATCAGGGGACTGGGCGCTGGCGGCGGCATTGGATGACTGGATCTTGTGGCTCATCGACGATTTTTTATCCCGGTTAATCAGGAAACGCGGCAGCGGTTTCCGGGTTCCCCTTTATTTACTCTGCGTGGTGAACTTTCGCCGACGTCACGCGTTGTCCTCAGGGTGGCCAGTAACTCTCCCAAGGGGCGGTGCAATGGACTTGGATGCGCCTTCACGGCATAGGGTTCTGGTCGATCTCGGCCGCCACCTGAAAGCGACCGGGTATAGTTTCCAGGCGCCGACACCCAAGACGCACGAGCTGGTCAACGCCCGGCCTGAAAACAGTTTGGCAAAATCGCTGATCGACATTTTCGGCTGGTGCCGCCCGTTCTCGACGGACATGGTTTCCGTGGACATATTGAATCAGTTCGAGGCGGCAGGAGTGATTGAAGCGGGCGGCGGCTTTGCCCGAAGCCTGGTGCGGTTTTCAACGCTCGACGATCTGTTGTTCGTGCATTCTGCTTATCCGACTACCGATAACGACGCGGTTTTCTTTGGCCCCGACACCTACAGGTTCGCGCGGTTACTGAACCAGAAGCTCGCTGAAGCGGAACTGCCGAACACCATCATCGACATCGGCTGCGGTTCGGGGGCAGGCGGCATATTCGCGGGCTCCAGGTCCAGCGGGGTTGTTGCCGTGGTGCTCGGCGACGTCAACGAGCGGGCGCTGAGCCTTGCGCGGGTCAATGCCGAACTGAACCATGTCGAACAGGCGCAGGTGGTCCACAGCGATGTACTGGCCGACATCGATGGCCGCGCGGACCTGATCATCGCCAATCCGCCTTATCTCTGCGACCCGGCACAAAGGCTTTACCGCCATGGCGGGGAGCGCGGGTTCGAGTTGTCGCAACGCATTGTCCAGGAGGGCATAGGGCGGCTGAACGCGAATGGCCGTCTTATTCTCTACACGGCGTCGCCGATCGTGGATTCTGTTGATCAGTTCTTTGAAGCGATAGAACCGGTTCTCATCGGCGCCGGCAACCGCTTCACCTATGAGGAGATCGATCCCGACGTTTTCGGCGACGAGCTGACGTCGCCAGCCTACGCGCATGTCGATCGTATCTCGGTGGTGGCGCTCACCGTTTGCGGTCCCGGCGCGCCTTCCCCAACACAAAC
>JANOFD010000234.1:0-1798 GCA_031413455.1 Rhodobiaceae bacterium | reverse complement strand
CCCAAAGTCGAGGCGCGCGAAAGCGGACCAGTTCTGACCATTCCCGAAGACGCGGGCTACGGAAAGGTCGAAGAGCCGATGTCGTCAATGCGCGGGTGATGTGCTTACCCTGTCACAAACTGCTCGGCCAAAATGCGCTCTTCGAGAGAACGGTCAGCGTCGAACAACAGGCAGACGGACACTGACGGATCTTCGGTCACAGACACTTCGGTGACCAGGCGCACTTCGGTGTTATCGGCGACAGCACTCACCGGACGCTTTTCGGTTTCCAGCATTTCGAAAAGCACTTTGGCGGCGCGCGGCAAGAGCGCGCCTCGCCAGCGCCGGGGACGGAAGGCGCTGATCGGCGTGAGGGCCAACAGCGCAGAATCAATGGGGAGGATCGGTCCGTTGACGGACAGGTTGTAGGCCGTCGAACCTGCCGGCGTGGACAGCATGATGCCGTCGCAGATCAGTTCCTCCAGCCGCACGCGCGCGTCGACACTGACACGAATTTTTGCGGCCTGTCTGGTTTCACGCAGCATCGAGACTTCGTTGAAAGCAAGTGCCGTGTGATTCTTGCCTGCACTGGTTTTCACTTTCATGCAGAGCGGATGGATCGCCTGGGCTTTGGTTGTGCCAAGCCGGTCGAGGAGATCTTTGGGTGTGTAGTCATTCATCAGAAAACCAACTGAGCCACAGTTCATACCGAAGATGGGCAAATTCCTTCGATAGATTTTGTGCAGCGTCTGCAGCATGAAGCCGTCACCACCGAGAGCCACGACGATGTCTGCATCGGCTTTGGCGTTGCCGTAGAGTTTGGTGAGTTCCCGCAGTGCTGCTTGCGCTTCCGGCGCGGACGATGCTGTGAAAGCAGGCTTGGAGAACTTCATCAGCCACCCGTCATTGACATGTGCCGCGCGACGGCTGGCACTGTATGGCGCCTGTCGATGACAAAGTCATGACCCTTGGGTTTGCGTGTCATGGCTTCGTCAATTGCCGCTTCCAGTTGATGGTCCTGGGGGCTTGCCCGTAATGCGGTGCGCAGATCGGCAGCGTCGTCCTGGCCTAGGCACATGTAAAGCGTTCCAGTGCAGGTCAAACGCACACGGTTGCAGCTCTCGCAAAAATTGTGAGTCAGGGGTGTGATGAACCCCAGCCGTCCGCCCGTTTCCGCTACCCGAACGTAACGGGCGGGGCCGCCTGTTTGATAGTTGCTGTCTTCCAATGTGAATTTTTGGGCGAGCTTGGCGCGTACGATGGAGAGCGGCAGATATTGCGCCGTTCGATCACCCTCGATGTCACCCATCGGCATGGTTTCAATCAATGTGAAGTCCATGCCCTTGCCGTGCGCCCAAAGCATGAGATTCTCGATCTCGTCCTCATTGATGCCGCGTAAGGCGACGGCGTTGATCTTAACGTTCAGACCCACACGCAGCGCTTCGTCAATACCCTCAAAGACCGAATCAATGCGGCCCCAGCGGGTGATGTCCTTGAATTTTGCCGGATCGAGTGTGTCGAGCGAAACGTTGATGCGCCTGACACCGGACGATTTGAGTTCAGCTGCAAATCTTGCCAGCTGACTGCCGTTGGTGGTGACGGTGAGTTCATCCAGCGCGCCTGTTTCCAGGTGCCGACCGAGCGACTTAAAAAGGCCCATGACATTGCGCCGGACCAGAGGTTCGCCGCCGGTCAGGCGCAATTTGCGGACGCCTTTGCCGATAAACGCCGAGCACAGGCGGTCAAGTTCTTCCAGCGACAGCAAATCGGCCTTGGGAAGAAAGGTCATGTCTTCCGACATGCAATAGGTGCAGCGGAA
>JANOFD010000233.1:0-1616 GCA_031413455.1 Rhodobiaceae bacterium | reverse complement strand
GACGCCGGGAAAGGTTTCACCCAGCTGGCTCAGGGCCTGGTATTCGGGGCGGAAGGCCGGTCCCCATTGCGAGATGCAGTGCGCCTCGTCAATGGCGATGAGTTTGACGTCGAGCTTGGCCAGCGCCGACAGCATGCGTTCGGTCATCAGGCGTTCGGGCGCCAGATAGAGCAGCCGCGTTTCGCCCGACGCGGCACGGCGCCAGATGGCGACATTCTCGTCGCGATCCTGGCCTGAGTTGATGGCGTCGGCGGCGACACCGGCAAGGCGCAAGGCCTGCACCTGATCCTGCATGAGCGCGATGAGCGGCGAGACGACGATGGTCAGGCCACCCAGCACCAGGGCCGGGATCTGGAAACACAGCGACTTGCCCGAACCTGTGGGCATGACGGTGAGCACATTGCGCCCGGCCAGCAACGCATCGACCACGCGCTCTTGGCCCGGACGGAAGTCGTCGAAGCCGAAAACGGATTTCAGGATTTGGTGTTTGGAACCAGACACGACTGGGGCGAGGTTGAGCACTGGGTGAACCTGGTGTAAGTGTTGGGTACAACACCGGAGCGGACGACGAGGCACGCGAGGCGCTAGATGAAACTTGGATGGCAGGCGGACAAGTGGTTGTCAAAGAAATCAAAGGGTGGGTTTCGCGGTTATCCGATCGGAACGCTTGCTTTTTACGGACCGGATGATCAGCGGGCAAGTAAGTTGGTCGCCTGTGTTTTCTTTGATCCAGGTTCGGAACCCGCAGAAATGCGAAAATGGTTCGACGAACAAGGGGATTTGCGCACGTCGGCAACTGTGTTGACGGAAGTGTCCATGTTCCTGCGTATGCACGGCGTACGTTCCATCACGCTGGTGGAAGGCATTTTCGGCTGCCCGCATGAAGAGGCAGTGGATTATCCTCAAGGCCAAGACTGTCCACAATGCGCTTTTTGGGCGGACCGCGACCGTTCTGTGCAACAGTCGCGTAAGTGACCGCCGATCAGGGCGAGTAGAGGGGGGAGTTATGGCGGTGCCGCGCTCGTCTGCACTGCCAGACGCATGAAGGCTTCCACGCGCACTCGGGCATTCTCGCGGATGTCCATGTGGAAGAGCGGGTAGTCGAGGCCGTGGTAATTTTTGCCGCCCATGTCGGCGCGGTCGAAGGGCGTGCCGGTTTGATCGGCGACGACGAGCATGCCGTTCTTGCATTCGGCCCAGGTGTGGTTTGGGATTGGTGCTGTGAGTGGAGGGAACGTCATGCCTTGCGGGCTGTCGTCGCCCCACATTTTGAGCGAGAATTTTCCGGTGAAGGGTACGCCGCCTTTGTGCAATGACGCAGGCGCGCGTTCGCCGTTACGCTTCCAGCTCAGCGGGTTGACACAGACAAGATCGCTGGACATGCCAGGATAGGGCGTACCGCCTTCGCCGAAGGTTGCCCAATGGATGATGCAGCCGAGCTCGGCCTCGCTGTCGCAGACGCGCACGGTTTTCAGTTTGGCGGCGTCAGCATTGGTGACGTCGCTGCCAATGAGATAGGCGGCAATCATGCGGCCGGCGGTGTTAGTGCCATCGACATGTTCCTTGATCAGACGGAAGGCGTGGGTTGTGCCCTGGCTGTGGCTGGCGATGATGAA
>JANOFD010000232.1:0-9228 GCA_031413455.1 Rhodobiaceae bacterium | reverse complement strand
GACGTGCAGGAAATCGACGGCCGGACTCCACCCGGTTGAAGAAATGATGTGGTCGAGTTTAATGCCCATCAAACATGCATCGACGAAAGAGCGACCGGGCATCGCTTCAAATTTATCAAGAACAAGATTCAATGCATAAATTTTGCCGGAGGGATTATCCAATCTTGCTAGGTTTCGGGTTGCCTTATTCCAGTCGATCCTTCCGATCTTGTCTTGCTGGCTTTCCACAACGAGTTCTTCGACTAGAGTTTTAAACTCAACGCGCGCTACGGCCGGATCCTTCGGCTGATCCAGAATAATCGTGAACTGATCGCCTTTGCCGCCGGATCTGGTTTCCTGCACTTGGGCCTTATCCAACGTCCGCGGCTTGGTCTTCCGGATTGTCTTATACTGGTCACGGTAAAGGATGACACCTGATAGGTCCGCACGTGCAAAGGATATCCCGTTGACATCCGTGTCGCGAAAATCCACTCCCGCCCAGTTTCCGTCTTCGAAGAAAGTCGCTGGCGTAAAACCGGCATCGCTTACGATCTTCACCAAATTGGAATTCTTCGCATCTAGAATCGCGAAGCATGCTCGGGCTTCGTGCTCGTCGAGCACAATGTCGTCATCTCCGATCAACCAATCGATCTTCACGGCTTTAACTTTCCGCTTGCCAAGACGTATCCATCTTCTCTGGCCAATCGACGCCGCAGCACATGCGCGATCAACAATTTCTTCTGAACGGTTTTTTGCTTGTCCTGCTCCGCGCCGGAAGCCGAACTGTCCAGATAAATCTCAGGGTCAAAATCAGCCTTGTCGATCTCTACCCGGAACTCGGCGTCGCCGTCCCCGACCAGAACCTCGACCAACTGTGCATTAGTCAAACTTCCGATCAGGAGGTCTGAACTTCTATTCCCGATCAGCCTCCATTTCAGCCCTTCAACATCACAAGTTACATTCATGCCAAGCGATGTCCCGAATTGGCTCCCCTGATTGGCAGTAAGAAAATCCAAAGGAACTCGAGATTTCTTGATGCCTTCAGGAAGTGTCACAGAGAGGCTGATCTCACTGAAGCCGAGCCGGGCGTGGACTTCCATTTCGCGTCCGCGTTTTTTTAAGCGAATTCGCCTAACTTTTGAAGTCAACTCTAGCTTCTTAAGCCGAAGAACCGATTTGCGTTCCCCGTCGCCCGGCAATGGTTCGAATTGAATTCCGTCAATCAGCAGAAAATCTTGAACTGCCGGATCAACAACTACTCGATTCGTGAAATCTCGATTCTGTGAAATATCATGGCCCCAGCGGACATAGATTGCTTGCAGAACCTTCCATTCTCTCTTACCGGGAGACGTTTTACCGAGTTTCCAGTCTTCTAGAGAGGACTTGGAGCCAAGCCAATAACTTCTTTGTCTTGCAACGGTTGTTGGCGGACTCCCAAGAACACTCAATAATTCGTCGTTTATTTGCGTGGTGACACTTCCCTGCCTGCCCGTCTCTGTCGAGGCTCCAGTCCGGCCATCAGCGAATCGAGCGTAGAATCTCCTAAACTCAGCAAGGTCGATCTCCAGCAATTCATTCGGATTTCTATTATTCATACAACGACAATTCTCCAGAATCGTCCTCGCATCGCTAACACATGTGGATCGAGTGGGGGCTTTTGCACGCATACGTCATGTTGTTGTCGGCTGTCCACCATTCTGGCTGTCCAACACGCACAGGCAATCGAGTGCCTTCTGAGCTTGGATGGCGGGACGCGTTTGGTCTATCCGCTTGCAGTTTTCGCTCACTAGGCCCAGCCTTGCAAACGCGCCGCTTCCAAGCGCACCTGTTCCGGGCCGCCGAGAATTTGCCGGTCGAAGCCGATGCGCTTGAACCAATAGTGCAGTCCCAGCAGATCGGTGAAGCCCATGCCGCCGTGAACTTCGGTCGAGGTGCGGGCGACGAAGCGCCCCACCTCGGACAGATGGCTCTTGGCATGACACGAAGCCACGCGCGCATCGCCAAGCCCCTCGTCGAGGGCATGCGCTGCATACCAAACCAGTGAGCGGCAAGGCTCCAACTTCGCCGCCATCTCGGCGCACATGTGCTTGACCGCTTGGAACGATCCGATTACGCGGCCGAACTGCGTGCGCTCGCCCGCATAGGCGACGGCCTTCTCGATCATCATCTGCCCCGCGCCCAACGTATCGGCGGCGAGCATCACGCGCCCTACGTCGATCACGCGCGCGATCACGTCGGCATTGGCGCCAGGCAACGGCTCGGCCACGACGCCGTCGAATGCCAGTTCGCCCACCGAGCGCGTCTTGTCGATCGTGTTCAGCGCCCGCGTCGTTAACCCCGACGCATCCGCCTTGACGATGTGCAACGCGCGTGTGCGGTCGGCCACAATAAAGAAATCAGCCCCGTCCTGATCGATCACGAACAGAGCCTTGCCGCTCAACTTGCCGCTGCGCGCATCCACCCCGGCATTCTCGCGTGCACCCAGCGTTTCGCTGACGCCCATGCCCGCGCGCGCCTTGCCCGAGGCGAGCTTGGGCAACCATCGTTCCTTCTGCGCCTGACTGCCCGCATGAATAAGCGCGAGAGGCGCCATCACGCTGGTGCCCACGAACGGCGCCGGCGCGACATGCCGCCCCATCATTTCATAGGCGATGGCCGCATCCAGAAAACCAAGCCCCATGCCGCCGAATTCTTCCGGGATCAGCAAGCCCGGCACGCCCATCGCGCACAACCCGTCCCACAATTCCTTCGGCGCGATGTCGTTGGCGTCGGCCGCGCGCCGCACGCGCTCCAGCGACGAATGCTGTTCGAGGAAGCGGCGGATGCTGTCCTGGAACAGCCGCTGTTCTTGCGATAGACCGAATTCCATGTCGTGCTCCTAACCCGCCACACGCGGTTCGCGCGGCATGTTCAGCCCGCGTTCCGAAATAATGTTCTTTTGAATCTGCGCCGTGCCGCCGCCGATGATCAGCCCCAGCTGAAACATATAAGTCGCCTGCCACGACCCGTGACCGCGCACATACGGACTGTCGTCGTAGAGCAGGCCGAACTCGCCCATCGCGTCGATCGCCAGCGCCGAAATCTGATGCGACAGCTCGCACGACTGCAACTTGACAATCAACCGCGCCAGCCCACCGTCCTCGCCGTTGGCCGCACTCGTCAGCAGGCGCAAGCCGTTGAATTTCATCGCCGCCAATTCCGCCTGCAGCATCACCAGCCGGTCGCGCAATAGCGGATGCTCCATCGCGGTGCGCCCGTCCACCGCCTCGGTCTTCATCAGATCGACCAACGCCTGGAAGCGGTTTTCCAGCGCCGCCGGATCGCCCAGCATGCCGCGCTCGTGCTTCAAGGTCGCGTTGGCGACGAACCAGCCCTGGCCGCGCTCGCCGACGATCTGATCGACCGGCACGCGCACATCGGTGAAGAACACTTCGTTGAATTCCGCCTGGCCGGTCATCGTCTTGAGCGGCCTGACGTCGATGCCCGGCGTCTTCATCGAAAAGATCAAATAGCTGATGCCTTCATGCTTGCGCTTTTCCGACTCTGTTCTCACCAGGCAAAAAATCATGTCCGCCTGTTTGGCCGTGCTCGTCCAAATCTTTTGCCCGTTGACGACGAAGTCGTAGCCGTCGACGACCGCCTTGGTTTGCAGGCTCGCAAGATCGGAACCCGAGCCCGGCTCGGAATAACCTTGGCACCACACCACCTCGCCGCGCAGAGTCGGGCCGATCCATTTGCGCTTCTGCTCCTCCGTTCCGATTTCAAGCAGCGTCGGCACCAGCATCGAAATACCCTGGTTCGCCAACCCCGCGGGCACGCGCGCCACTGAGAACGCCTCCGCGATGATGCGCGAATTCAAAATGTCGGGCTCCGCGCCAAAGCCGCCGTATTCCCGTGGGATCGTCCGCGCGGCATAGCCGTGCTCGATCAGCAATTGCTGCCACGCGCAGGCCTCCGCCGACGGCCGACCGAAGCCGCCGCCTGTGGGCGCCTTGGACTTGTTCTTTTCCAGGAAAGTTTCGACCTCGCGTTGAAACGCGCGGTACTGCGGGCCGTATGCCAGATCCATAGGTTTTCCTTTTCGCGGGCGACCTTACCCCGGCCTAGTTCGCATCTAAGGGCGCCACCACCCGTCAACGGGATCGCCCTTTTGCCTAAGCGTATGCGTGGAGGCGCTGAATAGCACGAAACGGTATTAGTATGAAAGTCGCATTTCGGCGAATCCAGCTGCAAGGACCAAGCGGCGCTCCCGGGGATTTTCTGAGTTGGTTTTTCGGGGTCAGAGTGGACAATTCCTACCACCCTCGGGATTGGTACGATTGTGCTGACGGGAAATGCTTTCTATTTTTCCCTGCGGGCAGCAGCAATACCTCCAGAGTTGACCCTATCTCCCCAATATTGGAGGGATGCCGATGCGAGCGGCATACATATTCTCTCGTCGAACTTCCGCTCAGACGAGTTCGATCCTGGCCGTGTGA
Source organism: Rhodobiaceae bacterium (assembly GCA_031413455.1). Lineage (GTDB taxonomy): Bacteria > Pseudomonadota > Alphaproteobacteria > Micropepsales > Micropepsaceae > SZUA-430. Next base: position 4,771 of record JANOFD010000232.1, on the reverse strand, counting down.
CCGGCGGCGCCGGACAGGCGCCTGTCGCGCGTGATCAGGGGGGCATCGAGCGCTTCGGCGAGTGCGATGTAGACGGCGTCATACGCCGTCACGTTCGCGCGTAGCTCCCACACGCGTGGTATAAAAATGTCGTGCGCGTAGCGGTGCACCGGGAAGTGGAGCCAATCGCCCAGCGCGGTCTCGCAGCGTTGCGGGTCGATCCTGTTTGTCGCGGCATACTTGCGCAGAACCTGCGCCACCTCTACGTCGATGAGGTGCGGTACGTGAAGCGTCTGTCCACGTTGGAAGACCCGCGCCTCCACGGAAGCTGCCGCCGGGGTTCGTAGCAGAATTTCGAGTACCGCCGACGCATCGACGACGATCACCTCGCGTCGCGTTCCGCCCGCACCGCGCGGGCCGGGGACAACCCCGGCTGGGCGACAGAGCGGCTGGCAAGGCGCGCTTGCAGTTCGTCGAGAGTTGGTCGCTCCGCCGCTGAGCGAATTTCATTCAGCAAATAGTCGGACAGCGACTGGCCTGCCATCGCGGCGCGCGCTTTCAGCCGACGGTGCAATGGGTCGGGGACATTTCGAATTTGGATCATCGTGGACATGTGCAAAACATGCGACCATTCTTCTCACATGTCAAGGACGTCAACACGTTGCTTGCCGGCGAAGGCTGAACCGCCGCGAAGAGCAGGCGGGACGCCTGCGTTCCCAGGGTACACCGCAGCTTTCGTCATACACACAAGATATCGGAACCTTGAATGGTACAGTTGGGTGGGCTTGAACCACCGACCTCCGGATCCACAATCCGGCGCTCTAACCAACTGAGCTACAACTGCATCCGGGCAGGCGCGGAACCTAAGGGGCTGGTTCCGGGTTTGCAAGGTTTACGAGACCGGGTTTCAGCCAAGCTTTGCCTTTTTCGAGCCCAGCGGCTATTGACCCCGTCGCTCCATGGCACAGTTCGACCTCACAAACACTTCCGGACGGATTTCCGCGCATTTCGATATGGCGTGGCGGGATCATGCGTTTTTGCGCGTTTGGTGGACGAATGCGCATTGGATCTCGGATGAAATGGTGCGCACGAACCAGCCGTGGCCCTATCAGATCAAGGGCTGGGCGCGGCAAGGTATCAAGACCATCGTCAATTTGCGTGGGGGTTTTGGAACCAGCTTTTATCAGCTTGAACGCCAGACATGTGCCCAGGTTGGGCTGAACCATGTGGATTTCACCGTGACCTCGCGCAGCGCGCCCACGGTCGAGCAGTTGCACGAAGCGAAAAAGGTTTTTGACAGCATCACCTACCCCGCGCTTTTGCACTGCAAATCGGGGGCTGACCGGGCCGGGTTGGCGAGCGTTCTCTATCTACATTTTCGCAAGGGTGAACCCATCGACAAGGCGATGCGGATGTTGAGTTTGCGCTATGGGCACATCCGGCAAGGCAAGACCGGCGTTTTGGATTTCTTCTTCGAGAAATATCTGGATCACAGCCGGACTTCGGGTCTGTCGCTGCTCGACTGGGCCGAGCGGCACTACGACCCTGTTGCCGTGAAGGCCGAGTTTCAATCGAAGTGGTGGGCCAATGTGCTGGTCGATCAGGTCTTCCGACGAGAGTAATTTTCTGATGAGTGAATTCGCCATCACCACCGCTTTTGTCAAAGCCAACGGGTTGAGCTTTGAGGTGGATCAGTGCGGCATTGGCGACAAGTTTGCGCTGCTTCTGCATGGATTTCCTGAATCGAAATTTTCGTGGCGTTTCCAGATGCCGTTGCTGGCGCGGCTGGGCTATACAGTGTGGGCGCCGAACTTGCGCGGCTATGGCCGGACGTCCAGGCCCTCCGCGGTGGCGGACTATCACATTGATCATCTGACCGCTGATGTTGCCGGGTTGATCGATGCTGCGGGCGCCAAGCAGACGCTGCTGATGGCGCATGACTGGGGTGGGGTGATCGCGTGGAACTTTGCAATCAAGCGGGTGCGGCCTCTGGAACGGCTGGTCATTATGAACATTCCCCACCCGGCCTGTTTCGCACGCACGCTTGGAACGTGGGCGCAGTTGAAGAAGTCGTGGTATGTCTTTTTCTTTCAGCTCCCGTTTCTGCCGGAGCGGATGCTTGGGTTGCGCGGAGCGGAAGCGATCGGCCGAGCGTTCTCCAACATGGCCACCGACAAGTCACGATTTCCGGTCGCAGTCACCGACGAGTATAGACGCAATGCACTGGAACCTGGTGCCCTGACCGCGATGGTGAACTATTACCGGGCCGCGATGCGGGCGGGCGGTAAAGCCATGAACCCGCAGCCCGGAACGGTTGATGTGCCGACGCTGATGATCTGGGGCGAGAACGACACGGCGCTCGGCAAAGAGACCACGTTGGGCACCGAAGATTATGTCAAGGATTTGACGTTGCGTTATTTGCCGGGGGTTTCGCACTGGGTGCAGCAAGAGGCGCCCGAGAAAGTGAACGCGATGATCGAAGCCTGGCTTGGTGGTCAGCCCGTGCCCCTTGAGGGCGAGATTGTCTGACGCCCAGTTATTTTGCAGCGAGGCCCGCAGCAACAAAGGCGATGAGTTCGTTCTTGATTTCTTCGGTTGATAAATTGTTGAGGTCGCTGACGAAGGCCATTGCATTTGGGGTTCGGCCGGAGCGCACGGTTGAAATCATCAGGAGCGTTTGTTGCGATGCGGCGCGCATGAAGGCAATCCGCCAACTGCGCCGCGCCTTGTCCTGGCTTAACCCGGGAACGGCCTCCTGGAGCATTTTGTCAAAGCGTTCAAATATTTCCAGCGAAGTAGAGGGAGGAGAGTATTTCTCGGCCCCCGGCTCCCAAGCCAGCCGCGAGACAAAATTGAGAAAGTTCAGCCAACCCTCGTCGCCGGATTGCGTTTTGTGAAACAAGGGTTCCATGAGGGCTCTGACAAGTTCTTCCGTTGACGGTGCCCGCCCCCCTCTCTCGCAGCGGTCCTGGACTTCGTCCAGTGATTGGGAGCGGGCGCTTTCCAGGTCAATGAAGCGGCGCTCCACGACTTTGTGAACCAGGTTTTCTTTTGAATCAAAATGGTAATTCACCGCCGCAACATTGACGTTCGCCTGATCGGTGATGTTGCGAATTGATGTTCCAGCTATGCCGCGCTCAGCAAAAAGCCGTTCGGCCACGTCGAGGATACGATGATACGTTCCTGTCGTGTGTGCGGACGCTGCGAGTGGGAGCTCAACATGTGCCATACAAGTCGTACTTTATAACGACTCCAAAAAATTAGCTACTGAATATTTGCAAGTTGGTCTTGCTCTTTTTGATCTTGCCGGGTTTGAGTGCGCGGCTTGAGCAATAGGAGATGCCTCGATGGCTGTAACTTATGACGGGTTGATGTCGCTGAACGCGATTGGCGACGAGTTCACCTACACAGACCGCGAAACCATGCTGTACGCGCTTGGTGTCGGGATGGGGCGCGATCCGCTGAACGCCGACGAATTGCGCTATGTCTACGAAAACGACCTGAGGGCTGTCCCAACAATGGCCAGCGTCATTGCCTGGGGGCAGCGGACGATCGGCCAATCGGGGATCAATTATCTGATGGTTGTGCACGGGGAGCAGCGCCTGACCGTTCACAAGCCGCTGCCGGCGTCGGCGACGATAATCTCGGATGAACGGGTTGTGGCCGCGGTTGACAAGGGTCCCGGCAAGGGGGCGCTAATCTATACGGAGAAGGTCATCCGGCTAAAGGGCAGCAATGAACTGCTGTGCACCACGGGCGGTACGATTTTTGCGCGCGGCGACGGCGGCTTCGGTGGGCCTTCCAGCGGCGGGCCCGAGCCGCACCAGATACCTGAACGCAAGGCGGATGCCGTGTGCGAGACGGATACGCGGGTCGATCAGGCTTTGTTGTACCGGTTGTCGGGGGACCGCAATCCGCTGCACTCGGATCCCAGCATTGCGAAAATGGCGGGCTTTCCCCGGCCTATTCTTCACGGGCTTTGTTCCTATGGAACGGCGTGCCGGGCGGTTCTGCAGACGATGTGCGGCTATGATCACGCGTTGATTGCAGGCTTCGACGTTCGCTTTTCGTCGCCGGTGTTTCCGGGTGAAACCATTGTCACTGAAATGTGGAAGGACGGCAGCGTGGTTTCGTTCCGCTCCAAGGTGAAGGAGCGGGATCTGGTTGTGCTCAACAATGGCAAATGCACGTTGACCCCCTGAGTACGGAAGAGCCCTTTTTCGATCCGGTTGGCGAGGCTGCGGACTTGATTGAAGCAGGCCGTGCGCCGGAGGTCGTGGCGCGCTGCGAGGCGTTGCTGGCGCGCGGGCGCGGAGGCATTCTCACGCGGGTGGCGCTTGGCCGGGCACTGGTCGCGTCGGGGCGGGCGCCAGAGGCGGTCGAAAATTTGCGTGAGGCCTGCCATCTTTCGCCGAGCACAGCGGAAGTGTGCCTGGCGTTCGGCGAGGCGCTGGCTGCAACGGGCGCGCTGCCGGCAGCGATTGCTGAATTTCAACGCGCGTCGCGGCTGGCGCCAGATGATGGACGCCCACATTGGCAGATTGCGCTTTTGTGGCTTGAGGCGGGCGAGCCCGGCAAGGCAGAGGTTGCCGCTGAGGTGGCGGTGAAACTCAATGGTGCGAGCGAGGCTTCCGTCGCTGCATTGCGGGCGCGCGCGGACGGCATGCGCCATGCGGTACGGGCGGATGTCGGCTATGTCCGGGAATTGTTCAATCAGTTTTCTGGCGACTACGACACGCGCATGCAGCAGCAGCTTGGCTATGCGGCGCCGGGGATTCTGCGTGGGCTCGCG
>JANOFD010000231.1:0-2242 GCA_031413455.1 Rhodobiaceae bacterium | reverse complement strand
GCGACGGCGGCTTGTTGCAAATGAAAAGCCAGCTCTCGCGGGAGAACAAAAATGATCGCGCTCCGGGTTCTGATTGTCGTGGCGCTGCAGACGGTGGCGCTGGCTTACATGATCTATGACCGCCAGGCGATGCTGGACTCGTCGCGGGTGGTGACGTTGAAGGTCATACCTGTCGATCCGCGCGATATCTTTCGCGGCGACTATGTCGTGCTGAGCTATGCGATTTCACGGATTGATACGCAGACACTCGAAGGCGAGGACAGGTTTTCGAGTGGCGACACAGTCTTCGTGACGATGCAAAAGCAGGGCGAAGACTGGAAAGCGGTCGGGATCAAAAGCGGCGTGCCCATGATGGTCCAGGGCGGCGTGCCGTTACGGGCGACAGTTCAATACGCCGACGGCTCATGGATCAATCTGACCTACGGCATCGAAAGCTATTTTGTGCCGGAGGGCACCGGGCGCGCCATCGAAGACGAGGCGCGCAAAGGCGAACTCAGCGCCGACATCGCGGTTGACGCGCAAGGACGCGCGGCCATCAAGGCCATGCGCCGCAATGGGAATGTGTTCTACGTCGAAGGCGTGTTTTAGGGTGCGCCGCTGGGCAGCGGTCCAAGCGGGAACGGTTTGTCGTCGCTGATCATCAGAATGTAGGACAGGCATTGTCCGACATAGCGTGCACCAGCGGTGACGAAACTCTTGAACTGCGGATGGACCTCACGGCTGACGGCCATCATGACCCACAAGACGACTGCAGACAACAATACCAGCCAAAACGCACACCAAGCGGCGAACGCGAAAAATACCGAGAGGATCAGCCGCTCCCAAGGGAAGGCTGCGCGGGTCTGCGCCGGTTCAGTTGGGACTGGCGGTTCGTATGAGGCGTCGGACTGGGGCATGAGTGGTTCTCCCGAATCGTCGCAAGCGACGTGAAGACATTAGATGGGGTACCCGGGTGTGCGATCAAGATGTGCAAAAGTTAACTTAACCAGGTTCGCCGACGGTCAAAGAGCGGAAACAGCACAAGACCGGTGAAATAGCCGCCCAAGTGAGCCTCCCACGCTACTGCAACCGAGAAAAAGCCTTCGGCGCTCATGCCTGAGAGCCCGAAGACCAGGTTGATCGCCACAAAGACAGCCGATGCCAACACAACGCGATAGCTGAACAAAGGTGCGCAAGGCGGAGGCCATCCCGGCGGCCCCCTGGGGTCGATGAAAACGATTCGAAAGACACATCCCATCAAACCGGACGTCGCGCCAGATGCGCCGATGGCGTAGTCTTGAGATCCCCATTGTGCAATCACAAATGCCAGCGCCGCGCCGACCGTGGTGATCGCCAAGATGGCCAAAAATCTCGCCGGTCCGACCCTGCGTGCAACGATGGTGCCTGCTGCCAGAAGCCACAGCGAATTGGCAATCAGGTGTTCCACATTCGCATGCAATAATGCATGCGTGAATAACGAACCCACGGCGGCCAGCGCGTACTCGTAGAAATCCAGGTCGCCTGCCAACCACATGCCAATTTTCTGCGGGATCAAGGCAAAATTGGAAATCACCCAATTGTATTGCACGTCGCTGAGAAACTGCGAGCCTGCATGAATCAGTGCCAGCACGGCTATGCAAATATTGACGACGGCCGGCGAACGCAGCATCGGTTCGCGCGCCTCGTGTTCGGGAGATCTGGGATCGATGGTGGCGCCCACTAACGCCCGCGCATCAAGGCCGCTTCGACGAGGGGCAGACGGTCGTTGCCGAAGTACATGTCTTCGCCATTGACGAACATGGTGGGCGAACCGAAGCCGCCGCGCTTGATCAGCTCGTCGGTATTCGCGCGAAGCTTGGCTTTGACGTCCGGCTCATTGATACGTTGCAGAAACTCGGCGGCATCGTAGCCAAGCGGCGTCACGATAAGACTCAAAACTTCCGGCAGGCTGATGTCCTGAAGGTCGCCCCAATAGGCTTCGAATACGGCGCGCGTGTAAGGCACGATCTTGCCGTCTTGAAGCGCAATGAGAGCGCCGCGCATGGCGCGCACGGAATTGACCGGAAACACCGCCGGTTGACCGATATGAATTCCGGCGAAATGGGCCCAGTCTTCTAGGTCTTTGGTGTAGTACGCCGCTTTGAGCGGATCGGGATTAGCGCGGCGTTCGTAGACGTCCTGATTGACCGCATTGAACACGCCACCGACCAAAATCGGCTTCCAGACAATCTCGGTCTTTGTGCGCGCGGCGACATCGTGCACG
>JANOFD010000230.1:0-6054 GCA_031413455.1 Rhodobiaceae bacterium | reverse complement strand
GTCATCGTGATGCAGTTGCGCAAATTTGGTGAGGTGCGACGCGGGTGGATCGGTGCAAATGTGCAGGATCTGACGCCCGATCTTGCCGAAGGCTTTGACCTTGCGAGCGCGCATGGTGCGCTGGTCGGCCATGTTACTCCGGGTGGTCCGGCGGCGCTTGCGGGCCTTGCTCCGGGTGACATAGTCACGCGAATCGAGGCGCAAAGCATTGTCGATGCGCGTCTCATGCAGAAGCGAATTGCCGAGGCCCCTACAGGAAAGGTTCTCGCTTTTGGCGTGTTGCGCAAAGGTTCGCTGCAGCAGTTCAACATTCGTGTGGCCCGGCGTGTCGAAAATACTGAGCGGGCTGTGGGCGGTGGCGCGGCGCCCCGGCAGCCTGAGAACAGCTTGATGCTTGGCTTGGGTGTTGAGGCGCTGACAAGCGAACAGCGCCGCAGATCCGGATTTGGCACAGCCTTGGACGGTGTTGTGGTCAGTGGTGTTGCCCCCGGATCGTCCGCCGCGGAAGCTGGGGTGATTAAAGGGGATGTCATAGTTGAGGTGACCCAGAACCGTGTCCGCAGCCCGGTTGAATTGAAAGCTCAAATTGTTGCGGCTCGCGTCAAGAAACTGCGCGTGGTTTTGGTGGCGCTCAATCGCTCAGGTGAGATGGTGTTCAAGGCGTTAAGGGTTCAATCCAGAAGGTTTGACGCACCGTTAAAGACGGCAGGACGGTAGGGAGGCGTTAAGCCACCGCGGGCGATTATCCGCGTCTGATGAGCGGAATTTTCGGACCATCGTCTGGACCCAGTGCTCCGAGTTTCGACTTCTCGGTGCTTGCTGGCTATTACAAGTCCAAATTGCCGTTGAGTGCGGCGAACCTGCAGCCCACGCGGGTCAGTGACAACGTTTCAACCAAATTCGCCCCCTGGTCGCAGAAGTCAACGCTGGAGACCGCGACCGCGCGCCTGCGTGATGCGTTGAGTACAACTTCCTTTGTCGACGTTCGCGATGAGGGCATCAACAAGGCGGGCGTGGAAGCAGATCACAAGAAACTCTTTGCGATCTACAAGGGCTTGTCGAAGCTGCAGGCTTTGGCCACGCGCTCGGCGGATGAAAAGGCATTGGAAGGGGAGCGCGCGGCACTCAACCGGCGCTTTCAAGGCGGGCTTGCTGAGATCAAGTCGTTTCTGATCGACAAGGGTTTTGAAGACCTGACGGTGCTACTGGGCGAGAAAGTATCGAAAGTCGATAGCGGGTTTAGAAAGCAACGCCCGCCATCGCTCTACTCAGGCCCATCTGTGGTGAACGGCGCCTCAAGCAATGTGATCTCAAGTCTTGCGGGTACCGAGCAATTTACGGTTGCGGTTGTAAAAACCGGAACGACGATCAACGTTGCGATGGATTTGTCTGCGGTCCCGGGCGAGCTGTCCGTCGATAATGTAATCGCTTACATGAACAGCCAGCTTGAAAGCGCTGGGGTTTACACGCGCTTCACGCGTACGACATTCAACGGAAAGACCACAACCGACCCCAAAAAGTATGGTATTGGTGTTCAAACGGTTGCAACGGAGCGGGTAAGTTTTTCGGCGGCCGCGACGAAACCTGCGCTTTATCTGGGCGGAGTGGGCGGAGCCGGGACCACGCAAGTGGGTCAGTTGGTGAAACTCACCGATGACGGTAACGCAGTTGCTTCAAACTTCTCAAACAAGATAACACCTCAGACCGGCATTGCCGATGTCAGGGCGACAGCAACTGACAGCACTGGGCATGTCTACGTCGCCGGTTCGGTGACCGGTGATCTTGGAGAAGGCGAGGTCCAGGGCGATCAGGATGTTTATCTGCGCAAGTATGATGGTGCGGGGCAGTTGATCTGGAGCCGCTTGTTAGGATCTTCCGCAAGCGCGACGGGCTTCGCATTGGCAACCGACAGCAATGGAAATGTCGCGATCGCGGGAAAAGTGTTGGACAAACTGACCAGTACATCAACCGGTGGGGGCGAGGACAGCTTTGTTACAAAATTCGATTCACAAGGCCGTGAAATCTTCACGCGGCAACTGTCGCCCAGCCTCGATGATCAAGCCAATGCACTGGCGTTTGCCGTTGACGGGTCGCTTTTTGTAGCGGGGCAGACTCAGGCCGCGATGAGCGCAACAGTCGCGCATGGCGGCGGGAGTGACGCCTACCTCATGAAGCTTACGTCGTCTGGCAGTTTGGAATATGTGCGCCAGTTTGGCGGCTCCAGCGATGACCGGGCAACCGCGGTTTCCATCGACGGTGCCGGCGACGTTTTATTGGGCAGCGTTGAAGCCGGAGATGCAAAAATCCGAAAGCTGAGTCCTGCTGATGGAACTTCGGCGGCCATTTGGGAGATGTCGCTTGGCGCATTGGGGCAAGGCAATCTGAGTTCGATTGCTGTCGAGTCCGGTGTGGTCTATGCTGGTGGATCGACGACAAATGCGGCGCTTGACGTCGGCGGTCAGGCTTCGATTGCAGCGGCGCACAGTGGCGCCTCCGACGGATTTGTTATGAAGATCAACGATCTGGGGGCATCGGCTGCGGCGGTATTCACGGCCTATGTGGGTACGTCCGGCGCCGACAGCGGTTTGGGCCTTGCGGTCAACGGGGGGGTAATTTACCTGGCGGGTTCGACGAATGGTAGCCTGAGCGGCGGTGGCGCGCCGACGCAATCCGCAGCCTTTGTCAGGAAGCTCGATTCTACCGGTGCCACCGTGTGGACGCACCAGTACGAGAGCGCGCAAGGGGCGGCGGCGCGATCCATTGCCGTCGACGGGCAGGGGGGATCGGTTCTCGACAAGCTCGGGTTGCCGCGGGGCGCCATTGCCTTTGATGAAACACTCTCACTGACCGCTGGTTCAAGCGTGCGCAATGGCGACTATTTTTACCTCAGGGTCAACGATGGTGCGAAATCCAAGATCAAAGTTGATGCCGGCGACACCATGCGGACGCTGGCACGAAAGGTGAGCAATGCTCTGCTCTTGAAGGGCAGCGCTGAGGTTTCACGGGCTGGCGGCGACGGGATCAAGATTTCGGCGAAAGAAGGTCAATTTATCGAACTCATTCGCGGGAGTGACGGGTTTGATGCGCTCGCGGGGCTCGGCATCGATCCCGTGCGTCTGGACAACACGAAGAAGAGTGCTGCAACGAAAACGAGCGCCAGTACCTTTGCGCTGGGGCTGAAGAGCGATACCGGGATTGCCGAAAAGCTGAAGGCCGGTACGGTGACGTATCAATTGGCAACAGCGATGGAAGTGATCAAGAGCGCGTACCTCTCGCTTACCCGCACGCCAAAGACGGCCGCGCCTAATGCGCGTGCTCTGCAATCGTACAAGAGTCTGTAGGGCTTTAGACGGCTTGGTTCAGCGTCATGGCTGTGCCGCGGTTCGTCATGTTTGACCTGCTCATCGATCCGGATTTTGCATAAACAGCGGGCGTGTCACGGGCGGCCACGACGTCGGCGACAGCCTTGATCAAGCCTTCTGTGACGTGGCGGAAGCGCACGAGCAATCTGTTTTGTTCCCGCAAGGCCTTGTGCAACCGGTCGGTGACCTGCTGTATTCTTTGTTTGGTGTTTGCGGGCATTTGCATTAGCGCGCCGGTTGTTTTCAATTCCTTGGCGGCTTTGGCGTAGAGCAACAACGCCGTGGTGCGGTCGGCCTCGTTGTTGGCCAGTGCTGCCGGGCGCTTTGCGATCAGCGTGGAGACATCGTCTTCGATCAAAGCCGCAAGGCGCGTGGTCAGCGCTATCAACGCTTCGGCTTTGGCCAGGGTTGCACTCACCTTACTTGGCCTCTTGAAGGGCTAAGAGTTCTTCCTTGACGCGGCCAGACAGTCCGATTCCGCCTTGCTGGGACATCTGGCGCCCAATGTCCTGGATCATCATTGAACGGAATATAGCTTCACCCGTTCCGCCGCCCATGGCGCCATCCGTGGGGACAGTCGACCAAACCGTTTCAAGCATCTGTGACAGGAACATGCCTTCGAAATCCCGGGCGGATGCGTCGAGTTTGTTCTGGGCGGTTGGCGAGGGCCGCGAGGGCTGGAGTTGCGAGCCGGTGATATCGAGCATGTTCATGTCACATCACCTCGATTTCGGCTTGCAAGGCGCCTGCTGCTTTAATCGCTTGCAAAATGGCAATCATATCGCGGGGTCCGACGCCCAATGAATTCAGGCCATTGACCAGTTGCTGAAGACTGACGCCCGAACGGATGAGCGTGAGTTTGCGGTCGGCGGGTTCCTCGATTTGGATATCGGTGCTGGGCGTGACCGTCGTTTGGCCTTCACTGAACGGTTCAGGTTGCGATACTTGCGGGGTCTCGGTCACGCGAATAGTCAGGTTTCCTTGAGCGATTGCCACGGCGGAGACGCGGACATCGGCGCCCATGACAATGATTCCCGAGGCTTCGTCGATCACGACTTTCGCGGGCAGGTCGGGCTGGACGCGCAGCTGCTCGATGTCGGTGATCAAGCTGATCATGTTGCCCTTGTTTGCGTGCGGCAGTGTCACGCGAACCGTGGCCGGGTCATCGGTCACAGCCACGGTGCCGCCCAGAAAAGCGTTGATGGCATCGCTCATGCGGCGGGCCGTGGTGAAATCGGGGTTGCGCAGCGCCAGGCGTAGCGATTGCATCGACGCGAGGTCGAAGTGAACTTCGCGCTCGACGATGGCGCCAGCTGCGATGCGGCCCGATGTCGGGACGCCCTTGGTGACCGATGAGGCTTGACCCTGTGCCGAGAAACCATTGATCGCGATCTGGCCCTGCGATACGGCGTAGACATTCCCGTCGGCGGCAAACAGCGGTGTGGCGATGAGAGTGCCGCCCTGGAGGTTCTTGGCGTCGCCGATTGCACTGACAGTGACGTCAATGTGCGAGCCTTGTGTCGCAAACGCCGGAAGCGTTGCTGTGACAAGGACAGCCGCGACATTGCCGCTTGAAATATTCGCGCCGCGCGTGTTGACGCCCAGGCGTTCGAGCATGGCTTGCAGACTTTGCTGGGTTCCCGGTGCGTTACGCAAACCGTCACCGGTTCCGTTGAGACCGACGACAAGGCCGTAACCGGTGAGCATGTTGTCGCGCACACCCTCAATGTCGGCGATATCCTTGATCCGGGAATAGGCCTGGACGGCTGGCGCAACACTGGCCAGAAGGCCGAGGGCTGCCAAGATTGATAGGGCGCGGTACATGGTGCGTGGGTTCTCTTTCTGAGCGCAGTAATCCGAGAGAAACAAAGCGAACTTTGTGCCAACCAAGATCGCCGGTTAAGTGGTTGAATGCATTGAGGTTCGGATTTCCCGGCCGCTGCAGGTGGGCCGTGGCGGCAAAATATACCGGGCTCTTTCAGCCGATCTTAACTGCGAGGGGCGCATGTTTAAGTTCGGATTAATTTGGCTTGGCGGTAAAGGGGATTTCCGGCGTGTTCAAAGTCGATGTTTCAAGATCGGTCGACACTGTGCGAACTGCACGTACGCGTGCGGCGGCGCCCAGTGGCGTCGCGTTTTCCCTGGAGCAGCCCGGAGATACGCGCAGTACGGCATCTGTTTCAGGCCAATCGCCGATTGCGTCCGTCGATGCATTGATTGCGCTGCAGGAAATGTCCAGTTCGACGACGGGGCGGGCGCGGGCGGCACGACGTGGCAAAGACATGCTTGATCTGCTCGACGATGTTCGCGATGGGTTGCTGGCGGGTCATGTCAGCCGTGATACGCTGCAGCGTTTGGTTCATCTTGTGGGGGCCAAGCGCGAAGACTTTGTTGATCCCGGCCTGTCGTCGGTTATGGACGAAATCGACTTGCGAGCGCGGGTTGAGCTGGCAAAGCTCAACTTCGCAGATGCGAGATGAACACATTTGAGCGCGGGTTTGTTCATGAATTCTTAGTATCGCTTGCTTTTTCTGCTGTTGCCGTGGTCCAAGCAGGCTCATATATTCCGCCGCGCGTTGGTGCTTTTGATTGTGCCGGGGAGGAGTAGCCGTCATGAGCGTTGCCTTGTCGCCTGAGTACCGGCCATCTGAAGACGAACCCTTCATGAATGAGCGTCAGCGCGAGTATTTCC
>JANOFD010000229.1:0-3492 GCA_031413455.1 Rhodobiaceae bacterium | reverse complement strand
GCCCTGGCGCAATTCGCGGCGGGCGAGCATCAATGCAACTTGAGCCTGCTTGATCATTCGGCGACGGCGGCAACTGCCGGTTTTTCTGTTTGCTCGGGAACTTCAGTGGTTACAGTTTCGCCTTGCGGCACCTGAGGTGGGACATCGCTGGTGTTGAGTTCCACCGTTTGCGACAGGACAGATTGATCTGGTTCTGCCTCCTGCTCCGGTTGCGCAGGTTCTGAGACCAGTGCAACTGGAGCAAGCGTCGTAGCGGGCGCGGGCTCTGACAGCATTACCACCGGTGCAAACACCACGACGGGTTCTGGAGCAGGTTGAACAGCGTCTTCAATTGATTCAATTTTTCCGTCACGCAGCCGGACAATGCGGTCGCATCGTTTTGCCAGGGCCTCATCGTGGGTTACGAGAATCAGCGTCGAGCCGCGTTCGCGTTGAAGCTTGAACAGCATCTCGATGATTTCGGCGCCTGTGCGCCCATCCAGATTTCCTGTCGGCTCATCGGCAAACAGCAGGCTTGGACGCGGCGCTAGCGCGCGCGCAAGGGCAACGCGCTGCTGCTCACCGCCGGACAGCTGGCTTGGATAATGGTCCAGGCGATGGCCGAGGCCCACATCGATCAATTCCTGTTTGGCGGTGGCAAACGCGTCGGGCATGAGTGCCAATTCGAGCGGTACCGCGACGTTTTCCAGTGCCGTCATGGTTGGAATGAGGTGGAAGGACTGGAAAACGATGCCCACGTTGCCCCGGCGGAACCGCGCGGCTTCGTCTTCGGACATGGAGGAGAGGAGTTGCGACTTGACGGTCACTTTTCCCGTCGTAGGGCGCTCAAGGCCGGTCATGACCATCAACATGGTCGATTTACCTGACCCCGACGGCCCCACCAACCCTACGGCCTCGCCTTGGCGGATCACCAATTCGATGCCATTGAGGATATTGACGGGACCCGCCAGACTCATGAGTGTGAGCTTGACGGCTTCCAGCCGGAGGATCGGGTCAGTGTACAGCGAGCGCAGCATGCGCAACGGATTACCAACAAATAGCGTGGGAAAGGAAACCCGTTTTTTGAACGGGCGGGGTGACATCCAGGTGCTTTGGGCACTTTGGCTGATTTTCGCTGGCTTTTTGGTGGGAATCAACGGAATTGAGTCGGCCGAGGCCAAACCGATCAAAATTCTGGCCCTGGGTACAAGTCTGACCCAAGGCTACAACCTGCCGCCCGGTACGGATTATTGCGCCGTTTTGCAGGCCAAACTGCGTGCCAAAGGCCACGATGTGGTGATCGTCAACGCGGGCGTGTCGGGCGATACGTCGGCAGGCGGGCTGGCGCGCCTGGACTGGGCTCTGGCGGAACCTGTTGACGGCGCTATTGTCGAGTTGGGCGCAAACGATGCGCTGCGTGGCCTAGATGTACAAGAAACGCGCAAGAATATTGACGGCGTGATTTTGAACCTGAAACGACGCGGCATCGTGGTGCTGCTGGCCGGCATGAAATCGCCGCGCAATTTGGGGGCAGAATATGCGACAGCCTTCGATGCGCTTTATCCCGAAATTGCGGCAAAGCACAAAGTGCTGTTGTACCCGTTCTTTCTGGATGGCGTGGCGGCGGATTTGAAACTTAACCAGGCAGACGGCATTCATCCGAATGAAAAAGGCAGTCAAGAGATCGTGCGCCGGATACTGCCCTTTGTTGAAAAACTGATTGGCCAGATCAAGGCAAAGCCTGAATTTTCGAAATGACTGGGGATGAACATGGACTATCGTGAGTTGGGGCGCACTGGCGTCAAGGTTTCCGCGCTGTGCCTGGGCACGATGACGTGGGGTGAGCAAAACAGTGAGCGCGACGGGCATGATCAAATGGATTATGCGCTTTCGCAGGGTATAAATTTTTTTGATACCTCAGAGATGTACGCGGTGCCGCCAAAGCCCGCGACGCAAGGCGCTACCGAGAAAATCATCGGCTCGTGGTTCAAGGCGCGCGGTACACGGGACAAAGTGATTTTGGCGACCAAGGTCGCGGGGCGTTCCCCCATGAATTGGTTGCGTGAAGATGGCGCGCCGACTGAACAAACGCCCAAGCAGATTGGCGAGGCGGTGGATGCAAGTCTGAAGCGGCTGAACACGGACTACATCGATTTGTACCAGCTGCATTGGCCGGACAGGCCGTTGGCGATGTTTGGGGCGACGGGGCTTGCCTACAAGCACCTTGAGGGCTCCACCGTGCCGATAGAAGATATTCTGGGGGCGCTGGATACGCAGGTGAAGGCGGGGAAAATCCGGTTCGTTGGTCTTTCGAACGAAACGGCGTGGGGGACGATGGAGTTCCTGCGCCATTCGACCGCCAAGACCTTGCCGCGCATGCAATCGATTCAGAATTCGTACAATTTGATCAATCGCGTTTTCGAAATTGGTTTGGCGGAAATAGCCCATCGCGAACAGGTTGGACTGCTGGCCTATTCGCCGCTGGGCCAGGGCTATCTGACGGGCAAATATCAAAAAGGAGCTTTGCCTGAAAATTCGCGCAAGAGTTTGTTCAATCGGCTGCAGCGTTACGAGCGGCCGGAGACGGAACCGGCGATTGACCGTTATCTTGCCATCGCGCGAAAATATGACATTGATCCCGGCCAGTTGGCGCTTCAGTTTGTGACGACGCGGCCGTTTGTGACGGCCAACATCATTGGTGCGACGACGATGGAGCAATTGAAAACTGACATTGATAGCGTCAAGGTGCGTTGGAGCGACGAGCTTGAAAAAGCCATCGACGCGGCGCATCACGCGCAGCCCAACCCTGCCCCATAATGTGCCATGATCAGGTTGTTCATTGCTGTTGATATTCCCGAGCAGGTGCGGTTGCGGCTGTCCATGATGCAAGGCGGCGTGCCGGGTGCACGTTGGTCGCCCATGGAAAACTTGCATCTGACACTGCGCTTTATCGGCGATGTCGATGGAGCGACCGCCAATGATGTCGATGGCGTTTTGTGCGGACTGTCGGCCCATTGTTTCGACTTGAGGCTTAAAGGCGCCGGCGAATTCGGCGGCCGCGAAGGCCGCTCGCTGTGGGCGGGCGTGACCGCCAGCGAGGCGCTGTTGCGCCTGGTTGCCAAGATCGAAAGCGCCCTGCAGCGTATGGGACTTGAAGCAGAGACCCGCAAGTATACCCCGCACGTCACGCTGGCGCGGCTGAAGGATGCTTCGCTTTCGAAGGTGCAGGAATTTGTGGCCCACCAGAGCCTGTTCGACAGCGGCGTGTTTGGCGTGAAGGCGTTCGGGCTTTATTCGAGTCACCAATCCTCGAAGGGCAGCGTGTATCGATTGGAAAATTCGTACGCGCTGGACTGATCAGTCTTCGATCACTTCGGCTTCGATGCGGTCCATGTCTTCATCGGAAAAGCCGAAATGGTGGCCGATCTCGTGCACGATGACGTGGGCCAGAATATCGCCAAGGGTGATTTCGGAATCGGCCCATTCATCCAGAATCGGGCGGCGATAGAGAAA
>JANOFD010000228.1:0-8751 GCA_031413455.1 Rhodobiaceae bacterium | reverse complement strand
AGGATGATCCACCCGGCCACGACATAGCCCGAGGCGATGCGCAGGACCGTGCGGCGCTGGAGTTCGGTCAGGAAGTGCTGCATGAAGGCCGCTCTGGACTCAAGAGTAGTGTGTTCGCGCCCCGTTATACCAAAATGCGGGGCAATGGGAACGCCTTAGGCCAGGGGCTGAAACTGCTTACTTGGGTTTTGGGGGGTTGACGCAAGGGCTGAGGTGTTCTATATGCGTTCTGATAGGTCTTTTGCTTATTTTTTTGTGAGAGGAAGTTTGGCCCAGCCTGTTATATTCTGTGTCGGAATGTGTCGGATTGTGATGCCATTGTGATGCAATAAATGGCGCAACTCTGCCAATGTTACACTGTGTCGGATGGAGTAAGTTTGGGTTCGGCCGAGAGTTGTGTTCCCCGGCGGGGATGTGCTTTGTGAAGCGAATTGCGTGAATTGGGAAGGCAGCGATGTCGGGCCGTCATTTTTTGAATTCCGACTTGATTGGCGCGCCTGGCGGGCGTGGTTTGCTGGCGACGCCGGCGCTTGTTATCGAGCTTCGGGCGTTTGAGCGCAATGTTGAGGCGATGCAGGCGCATTGTGAGCGCGCGGGGCTGAAACTTCGCGCGCATGCGAAGACGCACAAATCGGTGACGATTGCGCGGCGTCAGATCGCGGCAGGTGCGGTCGGTGTATGCTGTGCGAAGCTGGGCGAGGCAGAGGCGCTGGCCAATGGTGGGATTGAGGGGTTGCTGGTTACCTCGCCGGTCGTAACTGTGCGGGCGTTTGAGCGCGTGGCGAGGTTGAACGAGCAACTCATCGATTTCATGATTGTTGCCGACAGTTCGGTTTGCGTCGATGGCTATGCGGGCGCGGGCCTTAAGAGTGGTCGGCGGCTGAAGGTTTTGGTCGATGTCGATATTGGGTTGCATCGCACGGGGATACGCCCCGGCGCGGCGGCGCTGGAGTTGGCGCAGCGCATTGTGGCGTCCCCGCATTTGCAGTTCATGGGGCTGCAGGGTTATGCGGGGCAGCTGCAGCATGTGCCCGAGTTTCCGGACCGGCGGACGCAGTCGCTGGCGGCGCTGAAACTTTTGGGTGAGACGCGGGATTTGCTGATAGCGAACGGCATCGCCTGCCCCATTGTTTCGGGTGGCGGGACCGGGACTTACAACATTGATGCCGAGGCGCTGGTGTTCACGGAACTTCAGGCGGGCTCTTATATTTTCATGGACAAGCAGTATTGCGAGGTGAAGATCGCCAATGCGGCGCCGCTGCCGTTCGAGAGTGCGCTGTTCGTGCAGACGACGGTGATCAGCGCCAATATGCCGGGGCTGGTCACCACCGATGCGGGCTTGAAATCTTTTGCGACGGAGGCTGGAGCGCCTGTCATTCATTCTGGCGCGCCGGAGGGGGCGAACTATTTCTTCTTCGGCGATGAGCAGGGCGGGATCATGGGGGCTTCGGGCATGAAACTTGGCGACGTTGTGTCCTGCACGGCGCCGCATTGCGATCCGACGGTGAATTTGTACGACGTCTATCACGTGGTGGACGGCGACCGGCTGGTCGAGATTTGGCCGATTGAGGGGCGCGGGAGGTCGGCGTGAGTTTACGAGCGATAGTTGCCGAGGCCGACAATGTCGTTGTACTGGGCGAACGTGACTTTTTCGATCGCCTTGTGTGGTTCATTTTTGTTGAGCAGGTCCGCATAGACACGTTGCGCGGTGAGGGCTACGGCGAGCAGGCTTGAGATTGGGTACAAGATCAGGGCGTAGCCGAGCGTTCCCAGCTGAGTGGCGGTCAAGAGTGGCGTTTTGCCATTCTCGACCATGTTGGCAACCAGGGGGACACCACGAAAATGGGCGGCGATTTGTTCGAGTTCGCGTTCGGATTGCGGGGCCTCTATGAACAACAGATCGGCTCCCGCTTTGCGGTAGGCGTCGGCACGGCGCAAAGCTTCGTCGAGGCCGAGCACGCTGCGCGCATCGGTGCGGGCGATGATGAGGAAGTCGCTGGAGTTGCGGGCGGCGGCGGCGGCGCGGATTTTGGCTGCGCCTTCTTCGATGAGCACGACCTCTTTGCCGTCCATGTGGCCACAGCGTTTGGGCAGGACTTGGTCTTCGAGTTGAATGCAGGCCGCACCCGCCTGCTCGTAGGCGCGCACGAGGCGCTCGACGTTGGCGATGCCGCCGTGGCCGTTGTCGCCGTCGGCGATCAGGGGCACGGGTGAGATGGCGGCTGTGAGGGCGCGGACGCGGTCCGACATTTCGGTGGCGCTGACGATGCCGATGTCGGGGACACCGAGGAGGGAACCGGCGACGCCGAAGCCTGTCATATAGACGGCTTTGGCGCCGGCCTGGACCGCAATGCGCGCGGTCAATGCGTCGTAGGCACCGGGCGCAATGAGCGGGCCTTGCGCCAATACTTCGCGGAGCGTTGCTGGACTATTCACTCGTCGTCCTTGATCACGTCGGGAACTTTTTCATCTTCGGGAATGGCGTAAACATCATTGAACCAGCGTGAGAGATCGACATCGGCGCAGCGCCTGGAGCA
The DNA here is from genome assembly GCA_031413455.1 of Rhodobiaceae bacterium. Classification (GTDB taxonomy): domain Bacteria; phylum Pseudomonadota; class Alphaproteobacteria; order Micropepsales; family Micropepsaceae; genus SZUA-430. The sequence goes on along the minus strand of JANOFD010000228.1, from coordinate 6,214 downwards.
GAAGGGGCGCATTTTCAGGTCCTCCGGTTTTCTGCAGATCGGACAGGAGCGCTGTGTCATTGATCTGCACCGACGTCGAATTGGGCACGGGCGAAATTCGCGCGGGCCTCAAAGCGAAGGCCGGCGGCTGCGTATTTGCGCAGGGTTTGAGAGAACTCTTCGCCCTGCCCTTCGATCCAGCGCACGACCTCTGGGGCGGCATAAGCCGTGAGTTTTGTGCCGGGCCGCGCCTTGGCTTCGCGCACGATGCGGCGCAATAATTCCGCGGCGACGGTGACCACAGTTTTGATGCGGCCCTGGGCCTGGCAGGGATCGCAGTGCTCGGTGAACAGTTTGACGACCGGTTCACGCACGCGTTTGCGTGTCATCTCGACGAGACCGAACGCCGACATGGGCAGTATCTGCGTGGGTGTGCGATCATGCGCGACGCTTTCGGTGAGGACCGTGAGAACCTGGGCGATGTTTTCGGGTTCGCTGAGGTGGATGAAATCGATCACGATCAACCCGCCGATGCCGCGCAGGCGCAGTTGATAGCCAACCTCAGCGGCGGCTTCGAGGTTGGTCCTGAGCGAGGTTTCTTCCAAACCGGTCGCTTCGGTGTAGCTGCCGGAGTTGACGTCAATTGAAGTCAGGGCTTCGGTCGATTCAAGGGTGATCCAGCCGCCGGAACGCAGCCGCACGCGAGGCTGGAGCAGCGCTTCGATCTCGCCCTCTATGTTGTATTGATCAAAGAGCTGGCCTGGCCCGTTGAACAAATGGATCTTGTCCAGAGCTTCAGGCATTGCGCGTGCGGCGTAAGATTTCGCTTGAGCGACCGCTTGGGCATCGTCGATGAGAATGCGCGTGGTGTCTTCGTCAACGCCGTCGCGCATGGTGCGCTCGACGGGGTCGAGATCGTGATAAACTGTCGCCGGAACCTTGACCATATTGCGGCGGGCCTGAATCGTCCCCCACTCGTCTCCCAGGCGGGCAATGTCGGAGGCGATGTCGTCTTTCGTCGCCGACAATGCCGCGGTGCGCACGATGTAGCCGGCGCCTGCGGGTGCGCGCGGGTCGGTTTTGGTTATCGCCGTGACGATTTCAGTAAGGCGCGCGCGTTCGGGTTCGTCCTCGATGCGGCGTGAAAGGGCGACGCCCGACTGATTGGGCACCAGCACTACCAGGCGGCCGGGCAACGTCACGTTGGCCGAGAGGCGGGCGCCCTTTTCGCTGATCGGATCCTTGATGACCTGCACCAGCACTGCTTCGCCCTCACGCACGCATTTCGAGATGCACGGTTGCTCGGTGAAGCTTGGCAAATCGGCCAAGCATCTGGCTTCGCGGGCGGCGAGGAACCCGGCGCGTTCGAGGCCAAGGTCTACAAAAGCCGCTTGCATGCCCGGCAATACGCGTTGGACGCGGCCCAGCATAATGTTGCCAAGCAGGCGATGGCCCCCGCGTGCGTTCCCGCCGACAGAAATCGTGCGCTCGAAGAAAATTTCGCTCAAGCGCGCGTTCTCGACAAAGGCCACCCGCGTTTCAGCGGGTCCGATATTGATCAGAACTTCAGATGCCATGATGCTTCAATAGTTACATTGGCTGGGAGTGTAGCAGTTTCACGCCACTCCGCACGACCTTAAGAGTTGAAAGGTTTCCAACAGCGGCAATCCTACAACGTTTGAGTATGAGCCACCCATAAAGCGGACAAAAATGGCGGCCCGGCCCTGGATGGCGTAGCCTCCGGCTTTGCCTAAGCCCTCCCGTGATGTGACGTAATCCGCGATTTCTTTGCTATTGAGACTGCGAAAGGCAATTTTTGTCTCGCTGATGCGTGAGTGAAGCTTTCCGTTCACATCGATGATTGCGATTGCGGTGTAGACCGTGTGCCGGCGCCCGGACAAAAGTGTAAGACATTTGGTGACAGTGCTGTCATCTTCAGCTTTTGGCAAAATGCGCCGACCGCAGGCAACGACCGTGTCAGCCGCCAAGATGACGGCGAGATCGTCTACCGCCAGGCGGCATCTTACGGTATGAGCTTTATGCTCAGCGATGCGCAGTGCATGAGCGCGTGGCAACTCGTTCGTCTGTTGGCTCTCGTCGATTTCGGCAGGCAGCACACGATCCGGCGTTACGCCGATCTGTTCGAGCAAGGCGAAACGGCGCGGGCTCGAGCTGCCAAGAATGAGATGTGAGCGCTCCATTATTTGCTGCGGTAGACGATCCGGCCTTTCGTCAAATCATAGGGCGTCATTTCGACTGTAACTTTGTCACCTGCGAGAACGCGAATGCGGTTCTTGCGCATTTTTCCGGCAGTGTGAGCGATGACCATGTGATCATTGTCAAGCTTCACGCGAAATGTTGCGTTGGGCAGGAGTTCTGCCACTGTGCCTTCGAAACTCAGGAGTTCTTCTTTCGCCATTCGATCGTGCCTTGAACCTCTTAATGGTGTGCGGTTGCGGGATTGGTGCGGAGAATGGCAGCGAAATCTATAAAATCAAGGTGGCAAAAGGTTTAGATTTCTGGCGCTGAACGCGTGCCGAAGTGCTCTTTGAGGAACTTTAAGATCGTATCACGTGCATCGCGATAGGCGGCCAGGCGCTGTTCACGGGAGCCTTCGTAAGCGCTGGGATCGGGGACTTTCCAGTATTCCACTTCAACCGCCATGCTGCGCGTGAGTTCAAGCGCCTTGTGACGCGCCTGTGGACTTAATGCGATGATAAGGTCGAACGACGTATCGGCGAGGGTTTCGAATGATTTTGGGTGAAACTGGGACAGATCGATTCCCATTTCGTCCATGACTGCGACAGCCAAGGGATCGGGCGTCCCAGCGCGCACACCACAGGATTCGACGTAAATGTGCCTGCCATACAGATGCTTCATCAACGAAGCCGCCATGGGCGAGCGAATTGCATTCAGCGTGCAGGCAAATAGTACGGCATTGGGTAAGTCGTTGGCCGCCATCGCTCACACCTTGACGTGCAAGGCACAGATGAGCGTGAACAACCGGCGAGCTGTGTCGTGATCAATGGCGATCTTTCCACTCAAACGATCCCGGAGAAGGTGGGAGCCCTCATCGTGCAATCCACGACGGCCCATATCAATGGCCTCGATCTGTGATGGCGAGGCGCTGCGAATGGCCTGGTAGTAGGTATCGCAGACAACGAAATAATCGCGAATGACGCGCTTGAGCGGTGTTAGCGACAAAAGATGAGTGTATTGCGTATCTCCAGTTTCACGCGAAATCTGAAACACCATTCTGTTTTCCTGAATACCCAAACGCAGGCGGTAGGGCCCGTCGACGGACCCGGCAGGAACGAAATAATTTTGTTCAAGCAGATCGTAGATTGCTATACGGCGCTCGTGGTCGACGTCGGCGCCGCGATGGGCGATGCTGGCCTCATCTAGTTCGATGCCGATCAAGCGCGTAGAGTTTTGAAGTCCCTCGTCGCCGCTCATTGATTTGATCTGATGCGAATTGAGCGCGCGTGAGCGTTCAGGCCTTCGGCGTCAGCCAGTGCAGCGGCGGGTGGGCCCAGCTGTGTCAAAGCCCCAGATGGGCAGCCGAGGATCGTTGTTCGTTTCATGAAATCCAACACCGACAGACCGGATGAAAAGCGTGCGGAACCTGACGTCGGCAGCACGTGATTGGGACCACCGACATAGTCACCGATGGCTTCGGGCGTGTGGGCTCCTAGGAATATTGCGCCCGCGTGCCGGATCCGGCTTGCCATCGCGGCTGGATCGCCGATGCAGAGTTGCACATGCTCGGCGGCCAAATTATTTGCAAATTGCGGCGCGTCGTTAAGGTCGCGAAGCACGATCATGGCACCGTGATTGGCCCAGCTTGCGCGGGCGATAGCTGCGCGGGCGAGCGTAGAGAGTTGGTTGTCTACTTCGGCGGCGACAGCGTGTGCGAAGGCTTCGCTATCTGTGATCAGTATGCTTTGGGCTGCACCGTCGTGTTCGGCCTGTGCCAACAGGTCCGCGGCGATCCAGGCCGGATTGTTGTCCGAGGCGGCAATGATCAAGACTTCGGATGGTCCGGCGATCGAGTCGATGCCGACGTGGCCAAAGACCTGGCGTTTGGCTTCGGCGACATAGGCGTTTCCGGGGCCCACGATTTTATCGACCGGCGCAATCGACTTGGTTCCATAGGCAAAGGCCGCGATCGCCTGGGCGCCGCCAATGCGATAGATTTCATGGACACCGGAAAGTCTGGCGGCCACGAGGACCAACGGACTGAGCCTGCCGCCAGGCGCCGGAGTTGCGGCAACCACGCGTTTGACGCCGGCGATGCGGGCCGGGATTGCATTCATCAAGACGCTTGAGGGGTAAGCCGCCAAGCCGCCGGGGACATAAAGAGCCACGGCATCGACCGGTGTCCAACGCACACCAAGGGAGACGCCAGCGGCGTCGATATATTGATCGTCCGGTGGCAGGTGACGGCGATGAAACGATTCTATGCGCGCAGCGGCGAAATTGAGCGCGTCCACCGCCGCCGGAGGCGCCGCCGCGCTTGCTTTGCCGATTTCATCTTCGCTGATGCGAAGAGTTGTCTGCGTCAGATCACACAGATCGAAGCGGCGCGTGTAATCGATCAGCGCTTCATCGCCGCGACGAATGACATCGGCGATAATAGGAGCCACCACGCCATCTACTTTCACCAATGGTTCGCGTTTGCGCGCGACAAGGTGGTCAAATGCCGTGACGAAATCATCTGAGTTTTGATTGAGCCAAATGGGCATTGGATCCAATTAACTTGTGGGTTCGTCTGCGCCAACTCCATGGCCTGGACGGTGGGGCGTTGACCATGGCGCACTGATGTCGCTGAGCCAGGCGTCGAGACATTCGACCTCTAGCTTCAGCGCGCCTCCACCGGCAAAAGTCAACGTAATCGTGCCTGCGGGTTCACTGGCCGGTTCGAACTTCAGCGTTAGCAATTCAGCAAGCGCGTTTGCATTGACCAGTTTTAGCCCCGCCGATTGGACACGGAAGACACTGTCGAAATGCAACGCTGAGCGCACCCGGCGATACGGCGCATTCTTGTCGGCTTTGGCACCTTTACTTTTATCGCCTTCGACGTCTTCCCACATGAAGCGGTTGAACAGAGCGGCAAAGCGGCGCTTTTTGGTATCAAAACCAATGTCCGACACTTTTGCGATCGCGTCTTGCAGGTGTGCTGCAATGACACTCAAGTCGATCTGGTCAATGGCGCGAAGGCGAAGGTGCGTCATGCTTCAGCTTCAGCCTTTGATGCGACGAATGTCAGCGCCAAGCGAGGAGAGCTTTTCTTCTATGCGTTCAAAGCCGCGGTCAAGGTGGTACACGCGGTTGACGACAGTTTCACCCTCGGCGGCCAGTGCGGCAATAATCAGACTGACTGAGGCGCGCAAATCGGTCGCCATCACCGGCGCACCACGCAGGCGTCCCACACCGCGCACAGTCGCTGTTTGATGATCAATCGTGATGTCTGCCCCCATGCGCAAGAGTTCCGGAACATGCATGAATCGATTCTCGAAGATTGTTTCGGTGATGCGTGACACGCCCTTTGCGGTTGCCATCAGGGCCATGAGCTGGGCCTGCAGGTCGGTGGGGAAGCCGGGGTAGGCCTCGGTGGTGACTTCAATTCCGGAATAGTGAGCCCCGTTGCGCGAAACGCGCAGGCCGCGATTGGTTGGCTGGATGCCAACGCCGGCGTCCTTCAGGAGCGGGATCACGGAACTGATCAAATCGCTGCGCGTGCCGAGGAGTTCGACTTCGCCTCCCGTTGCGGCAACAGCCATCACGTAGGTACCGGTTTCAATGCGGTCGGGCAGCACAGTGTGGCGGGCGCCATGCAATCGATCAACGCCTTCAATGCGCAGGGTTCGCGTCCCAAGACCTTCGATCCTGGCGCCCATCGCCAACAGGCAGTTGCCGAGGTCGGTGACTTCCGGCTCTGAAGCTGCGTTCTCGAGAACCGTTGTGCCCTTGGCGAGGCTGGCTGCCATCATCAGGTTTTCGGTGGCGCCAACGGAGACGAATGGAAACAGAATATGCGCGCCGTGCAATCCCTTTGGGGCGCGTGCGATGACGTAACCTTCGCTTAGTTCGATTTCGGCGCCCATGGCCTCCAGGCCCTTCAAATGAAGGTCGACCGGTCGGGTGCCGATCGCGCAGCCACCGGGCAATGAGACTTTTGCCTGGTGGCATCGCGTGATGAGTGGACCAATAACCAGGAAGCTGGCGCGCATTT
>JANOFD010000227.1:0-2933 GCA_031413455.1 Rhodobiaceae bacterium | reverse complement strand
GAGATAGATGCGCCCGGTCGTGACGCTGTCGCCCTTGGTCGCCGAGACGCCGGTGAAGCGTTCGTAGTGACCGAGGTCGAGGTCGGTCTCGGCGCCGTCGTCGGTGACGAAGACCTCGCCATGCTGATACGGGGACATCGTTCCCGGATCGACATTCAGATAGGGGTCGAGTTTACGCAGGCGGACTTTGAATCCGCGTGCCTGCAACAGCGCGCCTAGGGCCGCTGATGCGATACCTTTGCCGAGGGATGAGACCACGCCGCCGGTGATGAAGATGAACCGCGCCATGGACCACCACCATAAGGAGAAAAGAGTTACACGACCAAGGAAAAATTCAACGCGTCTGTGGAACGCGTTTCACGCTAATTTCCCGGCGGCGGTGCCGGTGCGGGGGTAGGTTGAGGCCCTGCCGGAGCGACAGGAGCGGGTGCTGCCGGTGCGGGAAGTGCTGCTGGCGCCGCTGGAAGCGGCGTCGGCGAAGGCTGGGCTGGCGCAGTCGAGCCGGGCGGCAATGTTCCAAGCGGCGCGGACGTCGAAGTGGCGTCCTCCAGCGGGCTGACTTTGCGGGTATTTTTCGCCACGAGCGTAAGCGCAATTGAGGTCGATATGAAGATCGTGGCCAGAATCACCGTGGTGCGTGTAAGGACGTTTGCCGCCCCGCGGCCGGACATCAGCCCGCCTGCGCCGCCGCCGCCGCTGCCCATGCCAAGGCCGCCGCCTTCCGAGCGTTGCAACAGGATCACGCCGATCATCGCTATGCAGACGACGACTTCAATGGTTAGCAGAACCGCGTACATAGGCTAATTGTCTCTCTCTAGTCGAAGCGGCGGCTTGTAGCCCAACCTGCGGTTACTTGCTACCCCCGGGCAAACAGGACAAATGTGGCTGATGTGGACATTGGTCAAGACGTTCGGCGTTCTCGTTGCGCTCGCAGTGCTGATAACGGCTTGCGAGCGGGACATTGACGTCACACCTCCGGTCGCGTTGGCGCCGGCTCCTCCAGCTGCCGAACAATTTGCCGCAGTACAGTCGTCCAGCAGCGGCGAATCGAGAGTCTTTGGCACTTACACGCGCGGCTGCATTGCCGGGGCGCAACAATTGCCGCTTGAGGCGCTGCAGTGGCAGGTGCTGAACCCTGCGCGTAACAGGGCGTGGGGACACCCGGGCCTGATCCGCTTTATCCGGGTGCTGGCGGCGGGCGTTGCCAGTGATGGCTTTCGCGGTGTGCTGGTTGGGGATCTGGCGCAGCCGCGTGGTGGCCCCCTGCCCTCGGATCACAATTCGCATCAGGTTGGTCTGGATGCCGACATCTGGCTGACGCCGTTGCCGGTGCGAAAGTTGAGTGCGGGTCAATTGGAGACGTTCGAGCCGCCGTCGATGGTTGATGTCAGCACGCTCAGGGTCAACGCGTTGTTCGGCGCGGCGCAGGTTTCGCTGCTGAAGCGCGCGGCGCAGGCGCCGGGGGTTGAGCGCATCTTCGTCTCGCCGCCGATCAAGCAAGCGCTGTGCGATCGCGCGGAAGGGCAAGCGTGGCTGCAGAAGATCAGGCCATGGCGCGGACACATGGCGCATATGCATGTGCGCATGGCGTGTCCGGTTGACAGCGACGACTGCACGGACCAGGAGCCGCCACCGGAAGGCGATGGCTGCGGGGCGGAGCTGCGTTCGTGGTTCACCGACACGTCGTGGACGCGCGAGGGCTCGACAAAGTATGTCCCCGAGAAGGCGATGCGGCTGGATGGGTTGCCCGCGCAGTGCCGGCAGTTGCTGCGGGGGTAGAGGGTAGTTTCCACCGCCCCAGGCCCCTCACCCTTTTTTCGGAAGGCCGAAAAAAGACCCTCTCCCGCAAGGGGAGAGGAAGAGGGCGCCCCTTCCTCTCCCCTTGCGGGAGAGGGTCTTTTTTGCACTTCGCAAAAAAGGGTGAGGGCCTTCACTCGGCGCCCACAATCATCCGCCTCTCCTTCGCGTCGTAGCCGTCTTGGGCTGATTTTTCCGGCCAGATCAGGGACACGGCGATGCCCGTGGCGAAGCCCAGGGGGATTGTTATGATCGCGGGGTTTTTCAGGGGGAACCACGCGCTCTCGGCACCCGCGAGGTCGATCATGATGGTGGGCGAGAGTGCGATCAGAGCCAAGCTTGAGGCGGTGCCGGTGATGATCGAGGCGACCGCGCCCATTGTTGTGTAGCGGCGCCAGAAGATCGAGAGCACCAGGGCCGGGAAATTGCCAGACGCCGCGACGGCGAAGGCCAAGCCCACCATGAAGGCCACATTCTGTCCCTTGAAGGCAATCCCTAAGATGATGGCCACAATGCCCAGCGCGATGGTGGCGATGCGGGCGACCAGCAATTGTTCGCTGTGGGGCGCGTTGCCCTTGCGGTGGACGGAGACCCAGAGATCGTGGCTCAGCGCCGCCGCGCCCGACAGCGTCAGGCCCGCGACAACGGCGAGGATGGTGGCGAAGGCGACGGCGGCGATAAAGCCCAAGAGGCCCGTGCCACCCAGCACTTCGGCGAGCAAGGGGGCTGCCATGTTGCCGCCCTTGTCGACGGCCATGATGGCTTCGCGCCCGACCAGCACCATGGCCCCGAAACCCAGAATGAAAGTCATCAGATAGAACACACCGATGAGGCCGGTGGCCCAGAACACCGACTGGCGCGCGGCCTTGGCGTCGGGGACAGTGTAAAAGCGCATCAGAATATGCGGCAGGCCTGCGGTGCCGAACATGAGAGCGAGGCCCAGCGAGATTGCGTCCCAGGGATTGGCGACCTGCTTGCCGGGCGCCAGCACTTCGCGGCCGTACATGTCGGCGGCACGCGCGAAAAGCTCGGCGGGGTTGAAGTTGAACTGCGCCAGCGTCATAACGCACAACAACGCCGCGCCGCCGAGCAGCAGCACCGCCTTGACTATCTGCACCCAGGTGGTGGCGATCTTG
>JANOFD010000226.1:0-2171 GCA_031413455.1 Rhodobiaceae bacterium | reverse complement strand
CCTTCTTGAATCCCGGCAGCGGCGTCGCAGTGCCTTTGCGCTCATCCGTGATCGTGTCGCCAATCTTGGTGTCGGCGACCTGTTTGATGGCGGCGGTCAAAAAGCCGATTTCGCCGGGGCCAACTTTATCGACAGACACGCGCTTGGGCGTGAACATGCCGACGCGGTCGACTTCGTAGACAGCGTTCGTCGCAATCATGCGAATGCGCTGGCCCTTCTTGACCTCGCCGTCGATGACGCGGAACAGCACGACGACGCCAAGATAAGCGTCGTACCAGCTATCGACGAGCAGCGCCTTCAGCGGCTTTTCAACGTCGCCTTTGGGCGGCGGCAGGCGTGTCACAACAGCCTCAAGCACGTCTTGAATGTTGAGCCCGGTCTTGGCCGAGATCAGCACCGCTTCCGACGCATCGATACCGATCACATCCTCGATCTGCTGGCGGATGCGCTCGGGCTCGGCGGCGGGCAGATCGATCTTGTTCAAGATGGGTACGATGTCGAGCCCGGCATCCATCGCCTGATAGACATTGGCCAGTGTCTGCGCCTCGACGCCTTGACTGGCATCAACAACCAGAAGCGCCCCCTCGCAAGCCGCAAGGCAGCGCGAGACTTCATAGCCGAAGTCCACATGTCCCGGCGTGTCCATGAGATTCAGAATGTAAGTCTTGCCGTCTTTGGCCCGATAGGTGAGGCGAACGGTCTGCGCTTTGATCGTGATGCCGCGCTCGCGCTCGATGTCCATCGAGTCGAGCACCTGGGCCTTCATGTCCCGCGCGTCGAGCGCGCCGCAAAACTCGATCAGGCGGTCGGCAAGCGTGGACTTGCCGTGGTCAATATGGGCAACGATTGAGAAGTTGCGGATGTGGCTGAGGTCGGTCATGGAGGGCGAGGAGATAGCCGCTCGCACCCGCCCTGTCGAGCGGCAAAATGCCTTGGATTTGAAAGCCTTGCGCGCCTAGTTATTGCGCCGCCGGTGACGCCTGACAACGCGGCGGCGCCGGACTTTGCGAATGCGCCAGCGTTTGCGTGCCCCGCCCAAACCCTCGGCAATCGCAATTGAGCGCGACTTATGCCTAAAGCGCCGGACCCGGCCCCTGAATTTTCGGTCGGCACCAACCAACACCGACTCGTCGACGGTAACCGTCAAGGTCTCGCCCGCGCCATCCGTGCAATCGGCTTCGCCTGAGATGGCCGACATCTCGGTTTCACCGTCGTCAGCCACATCGAAGATGAGTTCGGTGCCACGAATGCCGATCGAGACCGCGGGTGTTTTGAGCTGCACATTCGCTTTTGGCATGGCGCCGGAGAGGAACCTGAAAGCACCTTTCGTCAGCGTCAGCACCTGCGAGCCGTCATTGCCTGCGGGGCTGTAAACATACTTGTCGATCACGACCCTGGCATTCTCGCCCAGTGTCAACTTCGATCCATCCGAGAACTTGATGACCAGCGCGCTCTCGTCGCCGGTCTCCACCACCTCGTTCAGATAAACCTCATCTTCGAACTCGATCTCGGTGCGCGGTTCGGGCTCCTTCGTCGACCAGCCATAGTTGACGATATCTTCCACGTCGCCGATCCCGTCTTCGCCGGTTTCGGCGCTCACCGGGGACGCACTGAGTGCAGCAAATGCGGCGGTGGCGAGCAAAGCATCGCGGCGCGTCAACTTCATACTCGCAACTCCCAAGCGGACCGTGTAGACGACACCCCCATGAGTAAATCGAAACCGCGCGAACAGTCAAAGGACCAGTTGAAGGATCTCTGGCCGGGCCAGTCTGTAGAATTGTTGAAAGCGCTGCATATTGTAACCCGTGACGGGGCGCTGAACGCCGATTCCCGCCGTAAGTTGAAGCAGGTCCTGCATCTGGTGCAAGTGTTACGCCCGTCACTTGATCGCCTGTTTGACGAGACCGCCGCTGTCCGCCTTGCCGACCTCGGTGCCGGAAAGTCCTATCTGGGCTTTATCCTTTACGACCTGATCTTCGCCGCGAAACCGGAGGCAGAAGTGATTGCCGTCGAAGCGCGCGGCCCATTGATGGAGGCCGCAGAAAACCTCGCGCGCCTCAGCGGCTTTGATCGCATGACCTTTGTCTCCGGCAACATCGGCGAGGTTTCTCTCGACGGCAAAGTCGACATGGTGACCGCCTTGCATGCCTGCGACACAGCCACCGACGACG
>JANOFD010000225.1:0-6682 GCA_031413455.1 Rhodobiaceae bacterium | reverse complement strand
TCGGGCAGCGGCAAGACGACAGCGCTGCGGGTTGCCGCCGGATTGGAGGTGCCTCAGCAAGGAACAGTTCATGTCGGCGGCAAACTTGTCAGCGGCCCCGGCGTAAACGTTCCGCCCGAGCAACGCGATGTAGGCTTGCTGTTCCAGGACCTGGCCTTGTTTCCCCATCTCACGGTCGCCAACAACGTTGCCTTTGGTCTGCACGGCGCACGATCGGCGCAACGCCAGGCGCGCACCAACGAATTGCTGGAACTCGTGGGTCTAAAAGACTATGCGCAGGGTTACCCGCATCAACTTTCAGGCGGTCAACAACAGAGGGTGGCACTTGCTCGCGCCTTGGCTCCCAGGCCCAGCGTGTTGCTGCTTGATGAACCGTTTTCAAATTTGGATGTGGTGCTGCGCCAGCAAGTGCGCCGCGAAATGTTGAACCTGCTGAAGCTCATCGGCACCTCGGCCCTGTTTGTGACGCACGATCCCGAAGAAGCGCTCTTCATGGCTGATCGGGTGGCCGTGATGCGCGACGGGGCGATCATGCAGATCGCAACACCGGAGGCAATTTATCTCAAGCCGGCAAACAGGTTCGTCGCCTCGTTCTTCGGCGAAACAAGTGTCATTCCGGCCGCCATAAATGCGGGGCGCGCCGAAACCCCGTTCGGTGCGGTGCCGGCCAATGGATTGGCCGAGGGCTCTCTGGCCGACGTGTTGGTGCGCGCACAGGGACTGTTGGTTTCGAAGAGTGAAAGTGGCGCGCACGCAACTGTCCGGTCGGCGCGTATTTTGGGTGCCACAGTCTTGCTTGATCTTCAGCCTGTGCCCATGACCGGACTCAAAACCAACCTCATCGCGCGCGTCCCGATGGGAACGCTGCTTCGATCCGGCGACACCGTCACGATCACGCTCGATCCGCGCTTTGCCTTCGCCTTCGCGCGGGATTAGTCCGGACTATTTCCAGCCGACCTCGTCCATGATACGCGCGGCTTCGATACTGTTTTGTGCATACGCGTCAGCGTTGATCTGGTCGTGCTTGAAGGAACCAAACGAGGCGAGCACAGGATGTGGTGCCACTGCCGGGTTTGCCGGATATTCAAGACTGCCGTCCGCAAGTATTCTCTGCGCTTCCGGTGAAAGCAGAAACTCAACCAACTTTATCGCGTTGGCTTTGTTGGGTGCCGCCTTGGTAATCGCTGCGCCACTCAGATTTACATGGGTACCGCGATCACCCTGGTTGGGGAATACGACCGACAGATTTTGGGTGATGGAGCGCTCTTCGGGTTTTTGCGACGCGACCAGACGCGCAAAATAGTAACTGTTGCTGATCGCAATATCACCCACACCTGCGGCTACGGCCTTGATCTGATCGGTGTCGCCGCCTTCTGGCGGACGCGCGAAATTTGTGACCAAGCCGCGCGCCCATAGACGCGCTTTGCCGGAGCCGTGAGCTGCGATCATCGAACCCATGAGACCCAAATTATAGATGTTGGTTCCACTACGAACCAGAACGCGCCCCTTCAGCTTCGGATCGGCAAGCGCTTCGTACGTCGCAATCTCTGCCGGTGTTATGCGCGTTTTGTTGAAGACAAGGACCCGAGCACGCATAGCGACACCATACCAGTAACCCTGCGGGTGCCGCAGGTGCTTGGGCACGGCGGCAGCGAGTGTCTTGCTCTGGACGGGTTGCAGCAATCCACTGTTCACAGCTTGGGCCAGACGGCCGGCATCGACTGTGATCAGGACATCGGCGGGCGACCCTGCCCCTTCGCTTTTGAGGCGCTGCAGCAGTTGATCATATTCGGCTTCAACGACATTGACTTTGATGTTCGTCGCCTTGGTGAAGGCAGTCCAAATCTGGGTGTCACTGCCATAGTGCCGGGCGCTGTAAACATTGACTTCGGCGGCAGCGCTGGTGCCAACCACAACAAATGCTGCAAGCATTGCTGCAAGATAAAGACGGTTCATGGTTCCATTTCCAAACGTGGAGTTCAGCTTGTTGCGAATGACTATCAATAGCGACTGATAGACGGTCCAATAGAAATCTGCAAGCCAGCCGTTGGGCGCTGCCGCTACGCGCCATCAAATCTCCCCGAATCCGCCGCGGCGTTTCAGCCGGCAACCGCCGCCCTTCAAACTGGAATGAATGCCCGGCACGACAGCATGTCAACGCCGACCTATTGCGATGGTTGGGCGTATGAATCGTTCAAGTCGGTTTGATGTGTCGGCACATCACCTTATGTCGACCGCACGCGTTGACGAGTGAGTGGGGTCACAGCTTTGCGCTCGCCCCTGTCGCAATTGGGCCTGGCATTGGTTATGCTGGCGCCAAGTCAACGAGGAGCAGGTGATGAACATTCGGGCGAGGGTTGGATTTGTTGTTGCCTTCGCGGCGGCTCTCGGCTTGGCTTCTTGTGACGAGGTGGCGGTGAAGGCGAGCGGCGTCAGCCAAGTCGTGTCGACGACCTCGTTCGGCATGTGCATGGGTTACTGCAAGACGCGCCTTGAGATTACCGAAGGCGAGGCCGTTCTGGTGCGCGAGCCCGGTGGCCGCGGCGGGGCCACCCTGCCCTCGCAGCGCTTCGCGGAAAAACTCTCACGGGGCCAATGGCAAGAGATCGCGCGCCTCGCCGAGGCCGCCAAGTACGACGGCCTGCCAGCCGTTATCGGCTGCCCCGACTGCGCCGACGGCGGCGCGGAATCTTTGACGGTAATGGGCGCTGACGGCAGCAAGTCAGTCAGCTTCGACCACGGCGCCAAGGTCGAAGCGCTGCAACCACTGCTTGATCGCGTGCGGGAAGTGCGGGCGAGGTTGACGCCGAGGGATTAAACCGTTTTGGTAGCGGTGCGATGTCATCGTAACCACAGGAATAACGCCCCATGAATCCGAACAAAGCGCTTTGGGAAAAAGGCGACTTCACGCGTATTGCGCAGGCCATGCGAAACAGTGGCGAGGCGCTGGTCAAATCGATTGGCGTCGCCAAGGGTGTCAAAGTTCTTGACCTGGGCTGCGGCGACGGTACGACGGCGCTGCCGCAAGCACGGTTGGGGGCCGAGGTGCTGGGCGTCGATATCGCCGCCAATCTGGTTGCGGCCGGCAACAAGCGCGCCAAGGACGAGGACCTGTACAACTGCAAATTCCAGGAAGGCGACGCCTCCGACCTGCGCGATCTCAAGAACGACAGCTTCGATCTGGTGGTCAGCATTTTCGGGGCCATGTTTGCGCCCCGGCCCTTTGATGTGGCGAAGGAAATGGTGCGGGTCGCCAAGCCGGGCGGGCGCATCGTCATGGGCAACTGGATTCCCAACGACCCGACCCTTGTGGCGCAAATTCTGAAAACAAGCGCCGCCTATTCGCCGCCGCCGCCCGACGGCTTTATCAGCCCGATGACTTGGGGCGTGGAGAGCAATGTCGTCGAGCGCTTTGCCGGCGCGGGCATTCCTGCGGGGAACGTGTCGTTCCTGCGCGACACCTACACTGTCCAATATCCGGGTCCGCCATCGAAGCTTTTGGAGGCCTTCAGAACCTATTACGGCCCCACAATGAACGCCTTCGAAGCCGCGGAAAAGAACGGCAAGGCGGCAGACCTGCACCGCGAACTGGACGACTTGTTCAATCGCCAGAACAAAAGCCCCGACAAGGAGCAAACTTCGATCCCAGCCACGTTCTTGCGCGTGACGGTCAAGGTTGCGTAGCGCTATAAAATAAACACTGGGGTGCGGGAAATGACGACAGGAACAGTTGCTGTAGCGGACGATGCCGGGGGGCGCAGTTACGGCACGCCTGCCTATCGCGGCTTTGTGCTTATCCTGCTCACCCTCGTCTACACGCTCAACTTCATCGACCGGAACCTGCTTTCCGTCATCGCGCAGCCCGTCATTACCGCCTTCAACCTCAGCGACAGTGAATACGGATTTTTGAACGGCCCGCCCTTCGCGATCTTCTACGCGCTGATGGGCATCCCGATCGCGATCGCGGCCGACCGCTATAATCGCGTTGTGATCATCGCCTTGTGCATCGCGATCTGGTCGCTGATGGCGGCGCTTTGCGGTTTCGCTACCAGCTTCATGTTCCTGCTGGTCGCGCGCATCGGCGTTGCCATCGGCGAGGCCGGCTGCACGCCGCCGGCAAACTCGATCATCGGCGACTATTTCAAACCCTCAAGCCGCGCCAACGCGCTGGGCATTTATGCCATGGGCGTCACCATTGGTGCTGCTTTGGCCAACGCCTTCGGCGGCCCGATTGCGACCGGCCTTAGCGGCACGGCTGTCGAGCAGTGGCTGCAAACCTACGGAATGGCCGCTCTCTTCCCCATCGACTGGGCCCATGTCGAGGGCTGGCGCGTCGCCTTCGTTGTGATCGGCGCGCCGGGACTGATCGTGGCCCTCATCGTGCTTTTCACCATCAAGGAACCGCCGCGCGGCTTTTCCGATCCGCCCGCGATGGAGCGCCGCGCCGGTGCCGGCATTCGCGAGACATTGCGCGAGCTCGCCTCCAAACCCACTTTCTGGATCATGGCGATGGGTGCGGCACTCACCGCTCTGGTCGGCTACGGTCTCGCAGGCTTTCAAGCGCCCATGGCGCAGCGCATCCACGGCATCGGCCCCGGCCAATTCGCCCTGGAGTTCGGCGTGCCGCTGTCGTTATGCGCGGCGGCCGGCACATTCATCGGCGGCTTCGCGACCGAGAAACTAACGCCGCGCTATCCTTCGGCGGTCGCCTGGCTTCCGGCCTTGGGTCTATTGTTGTCGATCCCGTTCTACTTGCTTGGCTTTTACACCCCCACCGAGCGCATCTTCGACGTTGGGCTTGCCCTGTGGGGCATTGCCGCAACCCTGCACTTCACTTATCTCGGCGCGCAATACACGATCGGCCAAGGCGTCGTGTCGACGCGCTCGCGCGCCTCGGCGATTGCGATCCTGCTTTTGATAGTGGCCCTGATCGGCAATGGACTGGGACCGCTGATCGTGGGTTGGCTCAGCGATACGTTCATGAGCATGCAATTGGCCCAGGCCGGTATGGAAGGAACACTTACAAACGAGATGTGCCGTGCCAAAGATCTGCTTGCGCAAATGAGCGAGCCACACAAAGCCATCTGCACCGCCGCCTACGGCGAGGGGCTGCGCCTGGCCATGGCCGCCACTGCGCTATTCTTCATCCCGGCGGGGGCCTGCTTTTTCCTGTCGGCGCGGACGTACAGCAGGGATTTGGTGGCGCGGGGGTGAACCCGCATTCAATCCAAGCCGAATCCAATTCGGGTCGCGGTAGGAGCGGTGATCGCTGACAGCCCCCCGCACAGATCCCGGCGTGCGGCTTTCCCGCGACCTCTCTCCGGCCAAAGGTCAAACGTGACTGGCGTTTGGGACAGGGGGTGCCAACTCCAGTGCGAGTCCGCAGACAGACGACGGAAATGATATGCGTTCGCCGACATAGAGTCCGGCACGCGTTCCATCGCCAATCTCTCCTTTGACCGAGGATCCGTCCCTCTGCGAGAATTGGGGCCAGATACCATCTATAAGCGCATGACACTGCGCCAGTCTCCCAGGGTAAAACGTACTCGACCACAAAGGCTCGTGAGTTGTCTCTTGCTCCGTTGTGACCGTCGATTTCTGCAAGTGGAGCCCTCCTGGATTGGCAGGTCTTGCTTCGCAGGGCCTCGAATCGTTGCATCAAACCGTAATGCAGTGTTCAAACGCTTGTTTGACACCTTGGTGTGGACTTTTCCCAACAAGCAATTGTTAACAAGGCGGCGGTTATACTATACGCGACGCAACAGCCTCGTGTCGTCTCGGGAGAAACCGGCAATGATGCATTACTGGGAAGAGAAGAGCCACGCGCAGGACCTGCGTCGCAAGGCTCACGAAATGATGGATGCAAACGGGATCTCACCGACGCCGGTGAATTATGAACTGTGTTTCTTTTACGAACTGGGACAAAACAGAACCCTGCAGGACGCCCTGAACAAGGCGATTGAGGATGGACACGTCAGTGACATCGCTCAAACCAAGGCGCTGCACCAAAAGCTTTTTGGCCCTTCGGCTGAAAAAGAAGTGAGCGATGCCAGTGCTCGCCTTGCCGACGAGCTCAAACAAATGGCGTCTGTGCTGGGCACGACCGTCACCGGGTCGACGGACTATGGCCGCGCGTTGACCGCGGCCGCGGTGCAACTCACACAAACGGACGTGTCGCCTCAAGTCCGCGGCATCATCGACAGCGTGACCTCAGCGACGCTTGCGATGGCTGAAACCAACAAGCGTCTCGAAGCCCAAGTCGAATCGTCGTCCAAAGAGGTCGAGGCGCTGCAATTGAAAATGACGGCCATCCGCAAAGAGAGCCTTCAAGACGCGCTCACCGGCCTTGCGAACAGGCGCTGCTTCGATGAGCAAATCGCTGCCGCAATTGCAAAGGCAAATGCGGACCGGTCGCCGCTTTGCGTTCTGATGTGCGACATCGATCATTTCAAAAAATTCAACGATACGTGGGGACACGCGACGGGGGATCAAGTCCTGCGCCTGGTCGCTCATTGCGTTTCATACCCGACGACGCCGGTGCCGTTGCCGCGCGGCACCATTGTCGAAGCGGTGGCGCACTACGACAACTCGGCGGACAATCCGAACAATCCGGATCCGACTCGAGACGTGACGTTCGGCGAGCAGTCCACTGACGAGATGATGTTCGGCGTCTTCGACTTCA
>JANOFD010000224.1:0-10958 GCA_031413455.1 Rhodobiaceae bacterium | reverse complement strand
GCCCGATATAGCTGAAGTGCAGCTCGCCAAGGGCTTCTATCAGTATTACGTCGAACTGGACTATGAGGCGGCGCGAAAGCAATTTGAAAAAGTGCGCGCGAAATGGCCCAGTAATTACGAGAGTCTGCGGGCGTTGGGCCTGGTCGAACGGCGCCTCGGCCGGTGGGAGGAAAGCAAGTCCCATGTCGAACAGGCTATTTCGCTCGACCCGCTACGTGCCGACCTTCACGGGTTATTGACAGGTGTGCTTGTGAGCATGCGGGACTTTGAAGCGGCATTGCGCATGGTCGACAGCGCCCTCAATCTGTCGCCAGGGGATATTCGGCCGATCTCGATGAAGGCTGGGATCCTGCAGTCACTTGGCCGTCTCGATGAGGCCGAAAGCGTGAGCAAGCCGCTGCTGCAATCGCCACCGGAAGACCAGGGCCCAATTGTTCGTCAGGCCGTTCTCCGGCGGCAATTTGGTGTCGCCATCACAGTACTTCAGGCCATGCTGGACCAGACGCCCGACACATTGACGACGGCCGACCTCCATTTGGGACTCGGCCGCAATCACGCCCTCGCAGGCGACGCAAAGCGCGCGGCGGAGCACTTCGAACGGGCTCGCACCCTCGTCCTCGCTGAAATGAAGCGGCAACCCAAAAATGCGGCCCCCCTTGAGAGTTTGGCATGGACTTTTTGCTTTCTCGGTGATCGTGAAAATGCATTGAAGCACATCGAAAAAGCCATCGGCATCGTAGCAAAAGACGTTTCCCAACGGCTCGACTATGAAGAAACGCGGATGCACATCTGGGCCTATTTCGGCGACCGCGACCGCGCCATCCCCGAGATCGCGCGTCTCCTGAAACTTTCATACTTCGGTCCCCTCACAAAGTCCGATCTGCGCCTCGATCCCATCTTCGACAAACTGCGCGGCGACCCACGCTTCGAGGCACTGCTGAAGGAATAGCGCCGCTCAACGCCCAGCAAACAGCACATCCGCAAACGTCGCCACCTTCATATAGCCGATGCGCTGATAAATCCGGTTGGTGAGCGGGTTGTCGGCGTCCGCGAACAGGCAGCACCACAAGTCCGCCGCCAACACATTCTCCGACAACGCCGCCGTCAATGCCGAAGCATAGCCCCGCCCACGCCTGTCGTTGGGCGTGTAGACGCCGGAGACGCGCGCTCCGATCTCGCCGATCGGACGAAACCGCGCCGTGGCCACCGGCTCGCCCGCCACGTCCCAAACGCGGAATGTACCGTCGGCGAAACCCTCGTCGACAAAACGCGTTACATAGTCGACCGCGCGCTCGGCCTCCGGCAATCCGGCATCAACGGCAAACGCCAGCTCCCATCTCAAGATAAGATCACGCTCGCCCGCACGAGCCGGGCGTATCGCACCGGGGACATTCACCGGCAGCGCCACCTTCATGATCTCATAGAGATTCTGCACCCCGCCATGCCTCGGTCCCTGGCTCGCCTGTCCCGTGGCCACCGACCAGCGCGCCACAAACTGTTCTGCCAAGTGCTGTTCGCCGAACACGCCGGGCACCGCAATCTCGGCGTCAACGAGATGGCGCACCAGCATGTTGACGCCGGTCTCTCCACGCCCGTCATGGGCCAGGCTTAAACGGTGTGGCGGCATGTGCAGCGCCCCGAGCACCAAAGCCGCCCCGTCAAAGACCCCGGCGCGAAATATGTCTTTCCGCGATTCCTTACGGAAGCGGTCCGCGACACTGATAAATATATTATTGCGCACCGGCTGCGCGCACAGGGGCAGGGCGACCTCGTGCCAGAACGCCTGCCCGTCGCTGTAGTGGCGAACACCCATCGAATTTCACTCGCATCCATTCAAAGCTTGCGCGAAGATGGCGCACCTCAGGGAGAATTTCCATGGAATACATTCGCCTCGGCCAAACCGGCCTGAAAGTATCGCGCCTTTGCCTCGGCTGCATGACTTATGGCAGTTCGAAGTGGCGCGACTGAGTGCTGGACGATGCCGCCGCGCGTCCGTTCTTCAAACAGGCCCTCGATCTCGGCATCAATTTCTTCGACACCGCCGACGTCTATTCGATTGGCGTTAGCGAAGAAGTCACCGGTCGCGCGCTGAAGGAATTGACCAAACGCGATCAAGTGGTCATCGCCACAAAAGTCTGCGGCATCATGGGCAAGAGCGCCAATGATCGCGGCCTGTCGCGCAAACACATCATGGAATCGATCGACGCCAGCCTCAAACGCCTCGGCACCGATTACATCGATCTCTACCAGATCCACCGCTGGGATCCCGAAACACCCATCGAGGAAACGATCGAAGCGCTGCACGATGTGGTGAAAGCCGGCAAAGCCCTCTACATCGGCGCCTCATCCATGCACGCCTGGCAGTTCATGAAGGCGCTGGGCCTGCAACGCGCCAACAACTTCGCGCAATTCGTTTCGATGCAAAACCACATGAACCTCGCCTACCGCGAAGAGGAGCGTGAAATGCTGCCGCTAGCGATTTCCGAAGGCATCGGCGTCATCCCGTGGAGCCCGCTCGCCAGAGGGTTTCTGACCGGCAACCGCAAGCCCGCCGACAATCCAAAAAAAGCGGGCGCCGCCAACGCCGAAACCTCACGCGCCGGCACCGACGAATTCGCCCACATGCTCTACTACACTGAGCAAGACTTCCAGATCGTCGAACGCGTGACGTCAGTCGCCAAGAAGCACGGCAAACCCAACGCCCAAGTGGCGCTCGCCTGGCTGCTCGCAAAGCCCGGCATCACCGCCCCCATCGTCGGCGCCTCCAAACAAGGCCACCTCGAAGACGCCACCGCAGCCCTGTCCCTCAAACTCGACGCCGAAGATATCAAAATGCTGGAAGAACCCTACAAACCCAAACGCGTGATGGGGCATACCTAGCCGCATGCAAACAATGCGCATCTGTTTCTTCGGCGACAGCTTCGTGAACGGCACCGGCGACGACGAGGCGCTCGGCTGGCCGGGCCGCCTCGTCGCGGCGGCGCGCCAGCGCGGTCTTGACGTCACCTACTACAATCTCGGCGTTCGCCGCGACACCAGCGACGACATCGCCGCCCGTTGGCGCGACGAAGCGCATCGCCGTTTGCCACCAGACTGCAATCCTCGTCTCGCGTTTTCTTTCGGCACCAATGACGCCGCGACAGCCGAGACAGGAGGTCCGCGCGTGTCATTGGAGCGCTCTCTGCTCAATGCCGGCAACATTCTGCTCGCGGCGTGCACGCTCGCCCCAACTCTAATGATCGGCCCGCTGCCTGTGCTCCATGATCCACAGGCGAATGCGCGGTCGCGCGAACTGTCGCTTGGCTTAGGAGACCTCTGCTATCGGCTCGGAATTCCTTTTCTCGAAACGGCAACATTCATCAGCCAATGCGAACCCTGGCGTCGCGAAGTCGCCGCTGGCGACGGCGCGCACCCCAACAAAGCTGGCTACGCGGCTTTGGCTGCGTACATTGCCGCTTGGCCCGCGTATGAACGGTGGCGGGGCATGTCCACAGAACATTTGCCAGTTGGTCACCGCACTTGACCAAGATAGGTAATTCGGGGAATCCTCTGTCGGGCAAGGAGCCAAAATGGGAAAGACAGTCAACATTGCCGACGCGAAAGCGACGTTGTCCGAACTCATTGATGCCGCTGTTGCGGGCGATGACATTGTGATCGCGCGCAAGGGCAAGCCGATGGTGAAGCTCATGCCGGTCGCATCGATGCAGCCACGCAAGCCTGGCATGGCCAAGCACTGGAAGATTCCCGATGACCTCTTCCTGAAAAAAGATCCAGAGGAACAGGCCTGGTTGGAGGGCGAGCACACCGACGACTATGGAATTTCACTTCCGGTCAAGCGTAAGCGCAAAAAAGCATGAAGTGGATCATTGACACGCACGCTCTCATCTGGTGGCTGCGTGACCGCCCGATGCTGAGTTCACGCGCTAGGTCCGTGATCGCAAATCCGCAAAGCGAAATTCTCGTCAGCGCCGTGTCGCACTACGAAATCGCGTTCGCGGCCGCGATTGGAAAGCTCGACAACGACATCGTCGACATGTTGCCGCTGATCCTCCGCCAAGAGCGATTTCAGGGTCTTGACTTAACGCCCGATGTGGCGCTCGCGGCAGGCCGTCTCCCGCCCGGTCATCGCGATCCATGGGACCGGATCATCGCGATGCAATCGATGGCAAACGACTGGCCGGTCATAACGTCGGACGCTGCCTTCGCAGCACTTGGCGCGAAGACGGTTTGGTAGCTACTCCCCCTTCTTGTTCGTCCCCATAAACCCGAACATGTGCCCGGCGACGTTGCGCATCTGGATTTGCTCCGACCCTTCCGTAATGCGATAGCGCCGGTGATGGCGATAGATATGCTCGAACGGCTTGTGCCGCGAATAGCCCATGCCGCCATGCACCTGCATCGCCCAATCGGCCGCCTCGCAGCAGAAGCGGTTCGCCCAATAATTGCACATCGAAACTTTGTCGGAGAGATAGATTTGAATCTCCGGCCCCGACATCTGATCCATCTCCCACGCGGTCTTTTGGATCAAAAGGCGCAGCATTTCCGCCTGCGTCATCAACTCGACGGTCGGAAACTGAATCGCTTGGTTCGACGCCAGCGGTTTGCCGAACGGCTTGCGCGCCTTGGCATAGTCGATGGATTCGTTCAGACAGAACACGCCAGCACCCAGCGATGACGCCGCCTGGCGAATGCGGTTCTCGTGCACGAAATGCCGCGCCAGCGACAAGCCATTGTCGACCGGCCCGAACACCGCATCGTCCGGCACATACACATTCTTGAACGACACATGCGCGTGATCGGTCGGCATATTGAACGTCCAGTAGTAAAACTCGATCTTCACGCCTTCAGCCTTCATCGGCACCAGGAAGCAGGTGATGCCTTTCGCATCGCCGTCCTTGCCGCTGGTGCGCGCGAACACCATGTCGTGCGAGGCGGTGTGCACACCGGTATTCCAAAACTTCTCGCCCGTAATGCGCCAGCCCTTGCCGTCCTTGACGCCTCGCGATTCCATCCACGTCGCGTCCGAGCCGTGTTTGGGTTCGGTCAAACCGAACGCCGGGCGATGCGTCCCCTTCAGCATGCCCTGAATGAATTCCTCTTTCTGCGCCGGCGTGCCGAAATCGCGGAACATCAACACTTGCGGAAAATTTCCCACGATCGAACTCTCGTTCTGCAAATCGTTGTGCAGACCAAGCCCCTTGGCCGCCAAATGCTCGCGAATGATCGCCATCGAAAGATTGCCGATACTGCGCCCGCCATATTCCTTGGGCAAAGCCAGCCGCAAATACCCCGCCTTGTCCGCAAGCTTGCGCATCTCCCGCAACAGCGCCTCCCATTCCTTGCGCGGCAAACCGTCATTGTCCCAATCCGTGCGCGCATGCTCGCGACGGTGATCGAAGAAGCGGATGTTGTCGTCCTGGTTCTCCAACGGCTTGATCTCGCGCTCGATAAACGCATCGAGCTCGGCCAACAGCTCCTTCGTCTCCTGCGGAATGCGAAAATCCATCGACGGCGTCTCCCAATTGGAATGTTGTGATGGGGGGAGTGTAGCGGACGGGTGGTTGACACACAAACGCCTCCAATGCAGGTGTCTGTCGCAATGAAACCTGAACCCTTCCGACTCGTCCGCTCAGCCTATCCATATTTCCGCCGCGTCATCGCGCGCTTCAGCGACATGGATTCCGAGCGCCATCTCAACAACGTCGCATTGGCGGCCTTCTACGAAGATGGACGCGTCTCGTTTCTGCGCGAGTTGGCCGCGACCGATCTGCGTGGCGGCGCCCGCATGGTCGTGGCCCATCTCTCGATAAGCTACCTCGCTGAGGCTCAATACCCCGGCGACTACGATGTCGGACTGGGTGTCACCAATTTCGGCAAGACCTCGTTCGGCATCGGCTGCGGCCTGTTCGCCGGTGACAAATGCGTAGGCGTTTGCGACACCACCCAGGTCGTGATCGGCGCGGCCGGTCCGATGACGCTTCCAGTCGCACTTCGCCAGGCATTGGAGGTCAGGAGGGTCTCCGTTACCTGACCGGCTTCAAACTACATATGCCCAACAAAAGGTCAAAGCGCGTGTGGACAGCAACGATAACCCGGACGTAGGAATGCAACCTTGCTAGTCCTGCTTCGCGACGGAGAATTTCCAATGGCCGAAAGCACTTTCAACGCCGCCGACACCGCCTGGATGTTGGTCGCCACGGCGCTGGTGTTGCTGATGACCCTGCCGGGTCTGGCGCTGTTCTACGCCGGCATGGTGCGCCGCAAAAACGTACTGGCCACCATGGCGCAGTCGGCAGCCGCCACAGCGTTGGTCTCGGTGCTCTGGGTTGTGGCGGGCTACTCACTTGCCTTCGTTGGCGGCGACAGCATTATCGGCACGCTTGACCGCTTCCTGATGCTCGGGATCGACATGAACAGCGCCAGCGCCCTCGCGCCAAACATCCCCGAAGCCTTGTTCATGGCCTACCAGATGACCTTCGCGATCATCACCTGCGCCCTAGTCGCGGGCAGCGTTGCTGACCGCATGAAGTTTTCGGCCTTCCTCGCCTTCTGCGTGCTCTGGCTCTTCATCGTCTACGTGCCGAGCGCCCATTGGGTTTGGGGCGGAGGGTTCCTGGGTGCCATGGGCCTGCTCGATTTTGCCGGCGGCACGGTGGTTCACATCAACGCCGGCATCGCCGGTCTTGTTGCGGCCTATGTCCTCGGACCCCGACTAGGCTACGGCAAGGAGAATTTGGCACCTTTCGACCTGTCGCTCGCGGTCATCGGCACCGGACTGCTCTGGGTCGGCTGGTTTGGCTTCAACGGCGGCTCGGCGCTCGCCGCCAACTCACGCGCTGTCATGGCGATCGTCGCCACCCATCTCGCCGCCTGCGCCGGAGCGCTGGTCTGGATGGGAATCGAATGGTATCAGCGCAAAAAGCCATCGGTGCTCGGCATCATCTCGGGCGCGGTGGCAGGCCTTGGAACCATCACGCCAGCCTCCGGCTACATCTTGCCTTGGCACGGCATCGTCATCGGCGCCATTGCAGGCGGCGTCTGCTTCTGGGCCTGCACCATCCTGAAACAGCGTCTGAAATATGACGATACCTTGGACGTCTTCGGTGTTCACGGGGTCGGCGGTATTTTGGGGATACTATTAGCGGGCGTCTTCGCAACCGGCGCCGTTTCGGCAACCGCAAGCGCACCCGAAGGCCTGCGCGGCCTCATCGATGGCAACCCAGGCCAGCTTGGCATTCAGGCCATCGGCGTCATCGTCACCGTCGCCTGGTGCACCCTTGCAACATGGGGCATCCTGAAACTCATTGACGCGGTGACAGGACTGCGCGTCGACACCGACCAGGAACGCGAAGGTCTCGATCTGGCCCTCCACGGCGAAAGCCTGCATCAATAGGGTGCTATGCACGAACTCATCCCATCGCGCGGCGTGCCGATCAAAGCCTGGGTCCACGGCGTCCCGGTCGAGCCGCAAGCGCGCCAGCAACTCATCAACATCGCCGAGTTGCCCTTCATCCACGGCCACATCGCGGTCATGCCTGACGTCCATTTGGGCCGGGGCGCCACCGTGGGCTCGGTCATCCCAACCAAGGGGGCCATCATTCCGGCCGCGGTTGGCGTCGACATAGGCTGTGGCATGGCGGCGGTGATGACCAACATCACCGCCGCGCAATTGCCGGATTCGCTGAAGTCCATCCGCTCGAGCATCGAGAAGGTGATCCCCGTCGGCCAAGGTTCGCACAAGCAACCGCCGCGCCGCGCCGAAGCCGCATGGTACTCCCGCCACAAATCCGGCTGGGAAGCGATCGAAGCCAAGCATCCGAAGATTTCCGAACGGAAATCGGCAGCGCTACAAATCGGTACGCTCGGCGGCGGCAACCACTTCATCGAGCTTTGCCTCGACGAGTCGGACCGCATCTGGGTGATGTTACACTCGGGCTCGCGCAACGTCGGCAACCGCATCGGCCAATACTTCATCGCCAAAGCCAAGGAAGAGATCGAACAGGCGGGCTTGAAGCTCACCGACCGCGATCTCGCCTGGCTCGGCGAAGGCTCGCAATCGTTCAACGACTACGTGGAGGCTGTGGGCTGGGCGCAAGACTACGCGCGCTCCAACCGCGACGTGATGATGGGCGCGGTGCTCAAGGTGTTGCACGAGACCTGGCCGGATATCACCACGCTCGACGTCGCGGTGAACTGTCACCACAACTACGTCGAGCGCGAGGAGCACTTCGGCGAGCGCGTCTGGCTAACCCGCAAGGGCGCGGTGCGCGCCGGCAAAGGCGAACTCGGCATCATCCCGGGCTCGATGGGCGCGAAATCATTCATCGTGCGGGGCAAGGGTAACGCGGAAGCGTTCTCATCGTGCTCGCATGGTGCCGGCCGCGCCATGTCACGCACGGCGGCCAAGGAACGCTTCACCCTCGAAGACCACATCGCCGCCACCGCCCACGTCGAATGCCGCAAAGACTCAGGCGTCATCGACGAAACCCCGATGGCCTACAAGGACATCGACGCCGTCATGGCTGCGCAGTCCGATTTGGTCGAAGTGGTCCACACGCTGCGCCAGGTTGTTTGCGTGAAGGGGTGATCGCGCCCCGTCGCTTTCGCGTCACACTGAAACCCCAACCTTAGACTGCGCCTTGACATCCTGGGTGCCCGCGCGTACCACCCGCCATCGCGCGAGGCATGGGGTTTCGCGCCAACACGAGCCATCCAATTGATGAAAACGTCAATTCTCACCATGACCACTGTGACCTGCGCCGGATATCCGGCGCCGCGTCTCGCGGTTTCGACGGCTCGTGAGGGAGCTTTGGACTAGCGCCACGCCGACAAGGCCTGCGCTTTTGCCACCCCTCCGAGCACCGCTCCGGAGGGGTTTTTGTTTGCCCGCCCCCCCGGCGCGAAGAAAAATTCCAACCGGGCAATGACGAGCAGAATATGTTGAAAACGATGACCAATTATTTTGACCCGGCCACCAGCCCATCAGCGCGCCGCGCGTTGCTGAAGCCCTGGCTCGAGGAAGCGCGCGCGCTACTCAAACTCGCTTTGCCGTTGATTGCGATGCAGCTCGCTCAGATCGGCTCTCTCACGGCCGACATCATCATGGTTGGCGCACTGGGCAAGGAGGCAATTGCGGCCACCGGTATCGGCGCCGTGTTGTTCTACCTCACCTGGCTCATTGGCTATGGTCCTGTAGCTGCAGTCTCACCCATGGTGGCCCAGATTCTGGGCGCCCACCCCAACGATCGCGCCCGCGTGCGCGCCGCAGTGCGGATGGGACTATGGGCGGTAGCGCTTCTGTCCTTGCCCCTGATGGCATTTCTTATTTGGGCCAAACCCATTCTGATTTTCCTGGGGCAAGATCCGAAAATCGCAGCGGTAGCCGAACCGTGGGTGCACGCCGTGGCCCTGGGATTACCGTTCTCGCTGGGCTTCGGTGTGCTACGAGGTTTTGCCACGGCAATAGGCCGTCAAAACGCAGTGCTGGTGATCGCCATTGCGGTTGTCGTCTTCAACATCGCTGCGAACTACGTGCTGATTTATGGACACTTTGGTGCGCCAGCGCTGGGCGTTCAGGGCTCCGGGATTGCCAGCGCTTTGGCATTCGCTCTGTCGTTCTTTGCGATGCTTGGTGTGGTTTTGATGTCGCCCGCGTTCAGAAAGTATCACCTCTTGCACCGCTTCACGCGCCCTGATTGGGCAAAGTTCAAAGAGGTTTTCCGTCTGGGCGGCCCCATCGGCATGGGCATGGTCTTTGAGGCAATGCTGTTCAACTCGGCAACTTTGATCATGGGAACGTTTGGCGCCGCCTCAGTTGCGGCCCATCAAATCGCGCTCAA
Organism: Rhodobiaceae bacterium; assembly: GCA_031413455.1. Taxonomy (GTDB): domain Bacteria; phylum Pseudomonadota; class Alphaproteobacteria; order Micropepsales; family Micropepsaceae; genus SZUA-430. The sequence continues at coordinate 1,119 of JANOFD010000224.1, read as the reverse complement.
CATCGCATCGGTAACATTTATGGTGCCACTCGGGCTCAGTTTGGCGGCAACTGTGCGCGTCGGCCTCTTTGCCGGAGCAAGGAACGCCGAAGGCGTGCGCCGTGCAGGTCACACCGCAATCATCATCGGCGGCGGCTTCATGCTGCTTTGCGCAATCATGATCGCATTGTTTCCCAAGGCATTGGTTGGCGTCTATATCTCGACGTCTGACACCTCGAATGCTGACGTTGTCCATCTGGCTGTAGTCTTCTTGTATGTGGCGGCGCTGTTTCAGATCTTCGACGCACTCCAGGTCACGGCGCAGATGAGCTTGCGTGGATTGAAGGACGCGCAAGTGCCAATGTGGATTGCGGGCCTGAGCTATTGGCTCATTGGTTTCACACTGTCCTTCACATTGGCCTATTGGGCCGGCATGCAGGGCTTGGGCGTCTGGATCGGATTGGCCGCAGGTCTGGCCGCTGCCGCTACGGGCATGGTCTGGCGCTTTGAAATTATATCCCGGCGTTCATTATAAAGTGTGGCCGTGGGGACTCATCGCGCTCTTAGCCTTAATCGCATTCATAGCGTGTTTAGCATTCCAGAATATGGGATGCATTGCCTCTTAGCGCTTGCGCGTTCCACCGCCAGATCGACTGTAGTTCATCGATGCCGCCCCTTGTCCAAAAAGCCATAACGAGTCCGGTCTTTGCGTGCGCGTGGGCGTCGGTGTTATTTGTTCTGGCGATATTTCTGGCCTTGCCGCAGTGGCATGGACTCTTTGCCACTGTACCCAACGAATCCAGCCTGCAGAAAACCGAAGGCACGATCTCGGACTTTCACCAATTCACAAACGCCGAAGGGCTTCGCTTTCGCCTGTCCGGAAGCGACAGGTATTTTGTGCTTTCAAATTACTCGGGCGCCGAACCGTTGGTCCGCCGGGCACCGCCGGGCGCGCAATTCACGGTATTCTACGACCCAAGTCGCCAAAGCAGTACAGTGTGGTCGTCCCGGCGCTCACATGTGGCGTATGTCGTCTTTGTGAATGGCTCCCCCATTCGCACCTATATGCAGGTGTCTGAGGCCGCGAAAGCAGATGTTGCATGGACGCCGTGGGTGGCGCTGGCATTGGGATTAGTTGGC
>JANOFD010000223.1:0-5896 GCA_031413455.1 Rhodobiaceae bacterium | reverse complement strand
CTTTTCACCGCGCGACCTAATACTCTCGCCCATGTTCACAGGCATCATCACCGACGTCGGTGCGGTCGAGCTTATCACCAAGCGCGGCGACACCACTGTCAAGATCAAAACGGCGCTCGATCCGGCGGGTCTGGCGATCGGGGCGTCGATCGCGTGCTCGGGACCGTGTCTGACCGTCATCGCCAAAGGCGGACGTGAAGGAGATGCGTGGTTTGCGGTGGAGGTCTCAGCTGAAACCTTATCGAAGACGACATTGGAAGCTTGGACTGTTGGCCAGCTGGTCAACCTTGAGAAGTCATTGAAGGTTGGCGACGAAATCGGCGGACACATTGTCAGCGGTCATGTGGACGGCGTGGGCGAAGTTGTGTCGCTGATACCTGAAGGCGATTCCATGCGCTTGAAAATCAAGGCACCCAAAGCATTGGCGAAGTTCATTGCGGCCAAGGGGTCGATTGCACTTGATGGAACATCGTTGACTGTCAATGAAGTCGATGGAACAAGCTTTGGAGTGAACATCATTCCGCACACTAGCAAGGTTACAACATGGGGCGCCGTGAAGGTGGGTAGCAAAATCAATATCGAGATCGACATGCTGGCGCGCTATCTGGCCCGGCTCAAGGAGTTCGCATGAGCCATAGCGAGTTCCACGATTTCATTTCGTCGCCGGAAGACATCATTGAAGATGCGCGCAACGGGCGCATGTATATTCTTGTTGACGCCGAAGATCGCGAGAATGAGGGCGATGTCATTGTCCCGGCGCAGATGGCAACGCCTGAGGCCATCAATTTTATGGCCAAGCATGCACGCGGGCTGATTTGCCTGGCCTTGACGCAAGAGCGGTCGCAACAACTGAATTTGCCGATGATGAGCCAGGCGAACGGCACCCGCAATCAGACGGCCTTCACGGTATCGATCGAGGCCAAAGAAGGTGTGACGACGGGTATCTCTGCGCATGATCGCGCGCGGACAGTTTCTGTTGCCATTGATCCCTCGAAAAGGGCCAGCGATATTGTGACGCCGGGGCATGTGTTTCCGCTGGTGGCGAGGCGTGGTGGCGTGCTGGTGCGTGCGGGCCATACGGAAGCGGCTGTCGACATTTCCAGACTGGCCGGGCTCTCTCCGTCCGGCGTCATTTGTGAAATCATGAATGACGACGGAACGATGGCGCGCCTGCCGGATCTGGTGAAGTTCGCGCAGCTGCATGGGCTGAAGGTCGGGACGATTGCCGATCTGATTGCCTATCGCAGGCGTTATGATCATTTCATCACCAGGTCGGTCGAAACCGAAATCGACAGCCATCATGGCGGCCGGTTCAAAATGATGCTGTATGTCAACACGGTTGAGTATGCCGAGCATATCGCGCTGGTGACGGGTGACGTTTCAACGCCCGAGCCGGTGCTGGTGCGTATGCATGCAGTTAATTTGCTCGATGATTTGCTGGCGGTGCGCGGTGGGCGAGACGACGTGCTGACGCGTTCGATGGAAATGATCGCAAAAGAGGGGCGCGGCGTGGTGGTGCTGATCCGGGAAAGCCGGGCGACCTATATTTCCGACTTGCTGATCCGCACAGAAGCACGTCCTGAATCCGCACCCCGGCGATTGAAAGAGTACGGCGTGGGGGCGCAGATTCTGTTGGACCTTGGGGTCTCAAACATGATCTTGCTGACCAATTCCGCATCAAGGAAAATTGTGGGTCTTGAGGGGTATGGGTTGCGCGTGACAGGTACGCGCGTGGTGGGCACCAGGTTTGGAGCATAAGTCATGATAAAGGTGGCCCCCAAAATCCTCATCGTCGAAGCCCGGTACTATCCGGATATTTCCGACGCGTTGCTTGCAGGCGCGCTGTCGGTGTTGAAAGCGGCGGGCGCCGAGGCCGAGACGATTACCGTGCCGGGTGCGCTTGAAATTCCAGGTGCTATTGCGATGGCGAGCGCGCCGGGTCATGCTGCGGGACGGATCTATGACGGCTTTGTGGCCCTTGGATGCGTCATTCGTGGCGAGACTACGCATTATGAAATTGTCTCGAACGAATCCGCGCGCGGGTTAATGGCATTGACTGTGACGCAACGCCTGGCGATTGGGAACGGCATCTTGACGGTTGAAAATGAAGAGCAGGCCTGGGCGCGCGTTCATTCAGGCAAAATCGAGCATAAAGGCGAGAATGCTGCTAAAGCTGTGCTGGCAATGATCGACGTGCGGCAGCAGCTTGGTTTTGGTCACCGGTGACATGACAAAGTCGAAAACACCGCGGCCTCCCCGACGCTCGGACGGGCGTTCACGAAGTGCTTCGCGCCTGGCGGTTGTGCAAGCGCTCTATCAAATGGAAATGTCGGGTCAAGATTCTGAATCGGCGCTGCGCGAGTTCATCGAACACCGTATGGGGCAGGAACTGGAAGGCGAGAAATACGCGGAAGCCGACCACAAATATTTCTCGGACATTTTGCGCGGTGTGGTTGCCAGGCAAGACGAGATTGACGGCGCGCTGGCGCGGGCGACCGGGAAGACATGGTCCTTCGACCGGATTGACACCACGATGCGCGCTATTTTGCGCGCCGGTTCTTACGAGTTAATTGCAAACCTCACGGTGCCGGTGCGTGTCATCGTGCATGAGTATCTCAATGTTGCGAGCGCTTTCTATGCCGAGAAAAGCGATGATATCGTGTTTTTGGGCGGCATCCTGTTTCAGATTGCGCGCCAACAGCGTCCGGATGAATTGGGAACGCTGAACCCTGCCGAGACATGAAACGCAGAGCGCAAAGGCGGGGTGAATTTGACCTCATCGCCAAATATTTTGCGCCGTTGGCGCGCGGCGAAGCTGGAGCCCTTGGTCTGACTGACGACGCCGCATATTTGTCTCCGGCGGCGGGTCGCGATGTTGTCGTGACGACAGATGCGATCGTGGAAGGCGTGCATTTCTTGCCGGGCGATCCGCCGGCGGCCATTGCGCAGAAAGCCCTGCGCGTCAACATTTCGGATTTGGCCGCAAAAGGTGCGAAGCCGCGAGCGTATATGTTGACGGCGATACTGCCTTCGAAGATCGACGACGACTGGCTGGCGGCATTTGCGAGCGGATTGAAGCAGGACCAGAAGCGGTTTGGGCTGACTCTTATTGGCGGGGACACGGTGTCGACGCGTGGGCCATTGACATTGAGTATTACTGCGATTGGAGAGGTAGCGTGTGGCCGCATGGTGAAGCGCAGCGGTGCACAAGTTGGTGACGATGTTTGGGTGAGCGGCTCAATTGGGGATGCCGGTCTTGGGTTGATCCAGTCCACACCGCAAAAGCTTTCACTGCCGACGGCCCACACAAGCTATTTGATTTCGCGCTATCAAGTGCCTCAGCCGCGTCTCACGTTGGGATTGGCGCTGGTGGGGCTTGCTCATGCTTGCATCGATGTGTCGGATGGCCTAGTGGCGGATTTGGGGCACATCTGCACGGCGTCTGGTGTGAGCATCCTCGTCAATGGCGCAGACATTCCGCTTTCACGCGCTACTGCTGCTGCGTTAGCTGCGGGCGAAATTTCGCTCGAATCATTGTTAACTTCCGGTGATGATTACGAGTTGGCCTTCATGGCCCCTGCATCAGCCAGAACGCGGCTGACCGGGATCGCAGCGACGCTGAAGATCAAAATCGCACGGATTGGGCGCGCCGGTGGCGGCGAAGGTGTCTCGGTTTTGGATGATGACAGCAAGCCGCTGCATTTTGACCGCCGGGGCTTCACACATTTTTAAACTGCAGATGAATTTTGATTTCATGTGACGTTAAAGCGGCCCGTGCACAATGGCCTTCGGGGAATGGTGCAGGAGTGTCCGTTATGCGTTTTATTATGGCGTTGATTTTGCTCATGATCGTTTTTGGCGCGAGTGCGCAGACCGAGGCCCAAAAGGCCGAGCAACTTGCGAAGTAGGCGCCTGCGTTCCATGCGTTGTATTGCCGGGCTGATACTGGGCTTGTCCTTAACAGGTGTGGCGTTCGCCAGCAGTGCTCCGAAAAAAAAGAGCCCATCGACCGTTAGCACTCCAGCTGTACCTTCCGTGCAAATGCCGATACTTGTGGCGCCGATCATCATAGACGGCCAATTGGCGCGTTATGCGTATTTAAGCGTGACGCTGATTCTGCCCGACGATTCGAACAAGATGATGCTGCTTGATAAAATTCCCTACATTCAGGATGCATTCTTGCGCGAGGTGCATGGGCTGCCGATTGTACTCGACAATGATCCTAATATTCTGGACGACGCGGGGCTTGGTGGCAGGTTGTTGAGCCTGTGCGAGGGGATTGCTGGCCCCGGGATCGTTAAGAAAGTGTCGTTTCGCGATAGCAGCAAAGACTTCCAATAAAGCTGGTTGAGGCCTTGCGGGCGTATTTGCCGCATTTCACCTGAGTTCAAGTATTGCAAGCCCTAAGGGTGTTTGGCATGTTCCGCCTTCTTTTTGGCCGGGGGACAGCCGAGTCGCTCATCGACCCGCGCACATGAGAATGTGTGGCCCTTGGATCAAAGCCCGGAATCTGGAAGTCACTGGATTACGGCAAACGTCATATCAAGGTCTAAGGGCATATGGAAACCGGAACGGGACTTCTTATCACGTTGGTGTGCGCGCTAGCAGCGCTTGCGTATGGCGGTTGGGCGATCCAATCGGTGTTGAGTGCGCCAGCGGGCAATGCACGCATGCAGGAAATTGCGGCCGCCATTCAAGAGGGCGCGGACGCCTATCTCAAGCGCCAGTATATGACGATTGCAGCGGTCGCCGCTGTGGTCGCCGTCATTCTGGCCATCGCCTTTGGAAATGTCATTGTTCCGCTTGGCTTTGTCATCGGGGCCACCTTGTCCGGGCTTGCGGGTTTCGTGGGCATGTATGTGTCGGTGCGGGCAAATGTTCGCACGACCGAGGCCTCTCGCAAGGGTTTGGCCGAAGGCTTGGCGATCGCATTCAAGTCGGGTGCATCGACGGGCATGCTGGTCGTGGGGCTCGCGCTTCTTGCGATCGCCGGATATTACGCACTTCTGACGGGCGCCTTTGGATTGGACGTCAATGATGAAGCGGGCAACCGCGCGATCAATGAAGCCCTGATCGCACTTGCTTTGGGCGCGTCAATCATTTCGATCTTTGCCAGGCTTGGCGGCGGTATTTTCACCAAGGGTGCGGATGTCGGCGGCGATATGGTGGGCAAGGTTGAGGCTGGAATTCCAGAAGATGATCCACGCAATCCAGCGACGATTGCCGACAATGTCGGCGACAATGTCGGTGATTGCGCCGGTATGGCCGCGGACTTGTTCGAAACATATGTGGTGACGATTGGTGCTACGATGGTGTTGGCGTCGATCTATTTTGCAAACGACAAGAGCTTGATGATGCTTTACCCGCTGTTGATCGCGGGTGTTTGCATTCTGGCGTCGATCGTGGGTGCGTTCTTCGTGCGCCTGGGCCCGTCAAAGAACATCATGGGCGCGCTCTACAGGGGCTTGATCGTGACCGCCGGTCTGGCGTTGGTTCTGGTCGGCCTGGTGACATGGCAGTTCATCGGATTTGATCGCGTCATGACGACTGTCAACGGACAGACCATTACCGGCATGACGCTGTATCTTTGCGGCATTGCAGGGTTGGCGGTTACCGGGTTGCTTGTCTGGATCACTGAATACTACACCGGCACTGGCTTCCGGCCAGTCCGTTCGATTGCCAAAGCCTCGGTGACGGGTCACGGAACCAATGTCATCCAGGGGTTGGCGGTAGCGATGGAATCCACCGCACTGCCTGCTCTCGTCATCGTTTGGGGCATTGTTGTGGCCTACACGCTGGCCGGCCTGTTCGGCATTGCCATTGCCACAACGACCATGTTGGCGCTTGCCGGCATGATTGTGGCGCTGGATGCTTTCGGGCCGGTGACCGACAACGC
>JANOFD010000222.1:0-2318 GCA_031413455.1 Rhodobiaceae bacterium | reverse complement strand
CACGACACCTGTCGGCGTTGCGCGAATGCCGGACCCTGCTGGAAAGTCTGCGCGGTCTCAATTAAATAAACCGTCCCTTTATTTCCATGCGCGGTGCGGGGCGCAAGGCTCTTGTGGAACCAGGCACTGATTTTTGGCGGTGAGGCTGCACCCGGGTGGGTCCCGCATCAGCGCAGCAGCACAAGAGTGCTGCAGCGCGCGCGGGATGACATCGCTTTTTGTGTTGGAGATGTGTGCATGCGGTAGAGCAGCGCGGGGTTCCACGACAGCCCCAGGCGCGGCTGCCGGAAAGATTTGCCTTGGGCAGCAATGAGCTCTCTTGGGGTTGTGGCACCACCACTCTATTCGCGGCTGTTACAAGCGTGCGCATCGTGGGGGCTTGACATCCGGCCAGTAAGTTCATTATATGTTCTTATGGATGTGGTCAATCATTTTTTTATGTGGTTCTGCGCGATCTGCCTTTTTGGGGTCGCGCGAAAATGTGGCGCGGGTGCGAGGGTGGAATCGCGCCTGCGGTTTGGGTTTGGTGGCATGGGCACTCGGACAACGGGTTTTGCGATCGGGCGAAAATGGCGGAAAATCGAGTGTCCTGTTTGGACAGATGTCCGGCCGGACTTCTGCAAGCGGATCAACGGGTTAGGGTCAGAACAGGACAGATAGGACAGTGTTCTTGGGACAGTGTCTCATGTCCTGTTTGTCTCAAAAAAAGGGGCTGAAAAGCGCCGGTTTTTCCGGGAAATGGGACAGCGACTTCGGCGAAATGGCGTCCCCAAGGGGACTTCACCGAGTTAGCGGAATCAAAGACATAGCCGAGAGTGGGACACCGTTTCGTTCCACGGGATCATTAGGCTTTTTGCCACAAGTGTCCCACCGGCACGCGTTCATCAGTCAAAGGCATCATGAGGAAGCAGCGCCCAGCGAAAGTTGATCGAGCGCGGGATGAGCAACGGGTCTATTGAAGACTGTCCCCGTTGCCGCCTGCGATGGCAGCAATCGCTTCCTCGTCGTCACGGGCGTGATGAGTTTTCAGGGGATGGCCGGTCCTCACAAAAACACCGGAAGGGTCACCGGCCCTTACAACAAAGCCGGGTGTGCCTCGGGAGAACTTTGCGGTGCAAGCCGACTTCCGATCCCTCGAATGGTGGCTAGTCACCTGAGAGAAAACCTGACCGATGACCCCCTCAATTGCGGCCACAGGCAGTGTGGCAGGGGAGCGGACTGGCCTCCGATAGCTTGGACCTCCAGGCAAGGCAGTCAGGTTATACGGGGCTGAAGCTAGACCTTGGTTCCGCAGCCCTCTGCAAGTCGGGAGGGGAGGCAATGCGGAAGGCGGAATATTGTCCTGACGAAGATGTAAATGGATTCCAATTTGAGGTGCCGACATGAAAAAGAATAGTGAGTCCACTCCAACGACGAATTTCGATGATGGGTCGGCGTTCAGAAATCACCCACTCATCGCTTCTGCACATGCCTCGGGCGAGAACCGCAATGTGTTCGAATCCTTCGTTCGCGGCTTCATCGGCAACCTTCAGCCGTTGGGCACGATTGAAGCAACTCTGGCCGCTCGTGCCGCGGGCCTTGCTTGGCGACTGAACCGAGCGCAGCAACTTGAAACGCGGATACTCTCGCGGCCCGATGGCAGTAGTGGCCACACAGCGATTACCAATGGCCTAAGTTCGCCTTATGCGCGCAAGACCGTCGAAATGGTGTCGCGTTGGGAACAGGGGCTAGAACGCAGCCTGTTCAAGACGCTTGAGGTCATCGAACGACGCCAGCGCTTTCGGCTGCAACGAGGAAAGCACGGCAAATTGGGTGAAAGCTGCAAGGGAAAATCAAATACTGAACCGGATTTGCTCGAACAGCAGCGAGAACCCGTCCAATTTGATGGCGAAACTTCCATTTATCAGGATTGCGTCGAAAAGGGGTCAACACCTTGAATTACCTTGCACATCTGACGGTGCGAAAGCGCTTTCGCCTGTCGATTTCGGAATATCGGAGGCCCTCATGGGTGGTTGTGGAAGCGGAAGGCCAGGCGTGCGGACAGCGGTCGAAGACGCGTTACGGCTCGATCTTGCAAGTCCGGCGATACGAAAAGCGTTCAAGACAGACGGCTGGGGTCGTGGCAATTGGACTTGGAGCCAAGACGGCGAACGGGTTGCGTCAGTTGGTTATGAGTTGAACGCGACTTGCGACGACCGTCGAACATTGACGTTGATCTATTCGGCGAGCGGCGTACCCGTGCGTCAGACAATTTCGCTCGTTCAATCGCGTCCACGATTCGGGGGGCTGCGCTGGTGGTTTCTTTGCCCAGTGCTGTT
>JANOFD010000221.1:0-7259 GCA_031413455.1 Rhodobiaceae bacterium | reverse complement strand
TAGAACGTCGTGAGACAGTTCGGTCCCTATCTGCCGTGGGTGTACGAGACTTGAGAGGATCTGTCCCTAGTACGAGAGGACCGGGATGGACATACCTCTGGTGGACCGGTCGTGGCGCCAGCCGCGCAGCCGGGTAGCTATTGTATGGACGGGATAACCGCTGAAAGCATCTAAGCGGGAAACCCACCTCAAAACTAGGTCTCGCTTGAGAGCCGTGGAAGACCACCACGTCGATAGGCGGCATGTGGAAGCGCAGTGATGCGTGAAGCTGAGCCGTACTAATCGCTCGATAGGCTTGAACGCCTCACCTCATTCAATCATATCCATGCCTAGTGAAGGCATCAGTTTAGTGACCAGTTGATAGTGACCAGTGCAGCAGTGACCAGTAATCAGAAAGGCATCTCTCTGGTCACTGGTAACTGAAACCTGGTAACTGTTCTCCGCCGGTCTGGTGGCTCAAGTGCGGAGCGCCTACACCCGATCCCATCCCGAACTCGGCCGTGAAACGCTCCAGCGCCCATGATACTCAGGCTTAAGCCTCGGGAAAGTAGGCCGCCGCCAGACCTGCAGAAAACAGAAATCACAAAACCAGCGCAAACAAATCCTCCATAACAAACAGAACAAATATCTGATACCTGACCCCCGTCTTCTGAACTAACGCCCAATTCTGAACTAACGCAGGGTGGAGCAGCCCGGTAGCTCGTCAGGCTCATAACCTGAAGGTCATAGGTTCAAATCCTATCCCTGCACCCAGTTCAGATGATGAGTAAGAACGACAGCATCACCGCCCGAAAAGAAAACTCGATATCGCTGCAAGAGGCGCGCAGAATTGCGCTGACTGCGCAGATATTTGGCTCAAAGCCCACTACGAAATCGCCGTCAGCGTCCAGAATGCTGCAAGCAATCAAGCGGATTGGTTTGCTGCAGCTCGACAGCGTCAACGTCCTGGTTCGCTCCCACTACTTGCCGCTGTTTTCGCGAATGGGGCCCTATTCAAGGAATGCACTGGATGCGTTGTCGCAAAAGGCTCCGCGCGCATTGTTTGAATATTGGGGACATGAAGCATCTCTCATTCCCATGGAGATTCAGCCCATGTTCAGGTGGCGCATGGACGAGGCGCGCAGTGGAAAGCGGATTTGGGGCGGGCCATCGAGCCTGGCAAAAGACCAGCCCAATTTTGTTGCAGCCGTCCTAAATCAAGTTGCCGCTCGCGGTCCGCTTGCCGCCGGCGACGTGCTCGACGGCGGCAAATCCACCGGCAATTGGTGGGGGTGGAGCAACGGAAAACGTGCGCTCGAATATTTGTTTTGGACCGGTCAACTTACGTCAGCAGGCCGGAGAGGATTCGAGCGGCTTTATGATTTGCCAGAACGAACAATTGCACCAGGCATCCTCAACCAGCCGACGCCCTCCAAAGAAGTCGCTCAACGAGAATTGCTGAAAATTGCGGCTCGTGCGCACGGTGTCGCCACCGAAACGGATCTGCGCGATTACTTCAGGATTCCAGTCGCCGATGCAAAAGCCCGCATTGCCGAATTGATCGAATTGAGCGAACTCAGCAGGGTGACAGTGGAGGGTTGGAAGCCAACGGCCTACACACTCCCAAAGCTGAAAATTCCTGCAGCCGCCGAGGCTCAAGCCCTGCTCTCGCCATTCGATTCATTGATTTGGGACCGGCAACGCACAGAACGGCTATTTGATTTTCACTACCGGCTCGCATTTTATACACCGAAGGAAAAGCGGACCCAAGGGTACTACGTTATGCCGTTCCTGCTGAACGGCAATCTGGTTGCCCGCGTAGATCTGAAATCAGACCGCAAGGCCATGCGCCTGCTGGTGCTGGGCGGGCATGCAGAGCCCCATGTGGAGCCCAAACACATTGTCAGCGCGATATCCACAGAACTCAAAACACTGGCTGACTGGCTTGGTCTTGAACGTGTGACGATCAAAGCCCGCACCGAACTCGCACATGCACTGCGCCGTGTTTAATACGCGCTCGTCCGCCCTCGGCTACGCGCGTACAAGCAGCGCCTCGGCTATTTTACCATGGATATAGCCAACCACCCGCGCCAGATGCAGGGTGAATAGAATACCGATCAGGCCAACGATGACCAGCAGTACCAATCCTGGCGGTGTGTTGAGCAATGCGTCGAGTTCAGGATAGGGGTCGATGCGCACCACGTTTTTCCCTGTTCCCAACTCATAGAATCCGCCAGCGATGAGCGCACCTGATGTCACACCAAGCGTCACCGCTATGGTAAAATAGATAACACCCAGAGGCAACTGCAGGATCATATACAACAACGAACTCCAGGTCCGGCCGTCCGCCAATACGCGCTTGATCCGCGTCCAAAGTGTCCCGCCCTCTTCTTGCGCCGGTTGACGCCGTGGCATGCGGACACCGAGCAAGGCTTCAACGACCCGCCCTTCAATCCAGCTGATCACACGGATCGAGCCAATAAAAAGCAACGCAAACGGAATCCCGATGATCAGAATGGCTAAGCCGATCGTGAGGCTCAACCCTGTGACCGCCCAGGTGAAATAGAATATGCCTGTTGCGAGCGACAACAGCATGTAGATCAACGCGCCATACGCTCGCGGATCGACCAAAACGCCGAAGAGCCCTGGGGCTCTTTCGGCCGGGGTGTTGTCATCGGTGCGAGCCGGGAAGGGGCTGTTTGCAGCTTGTTCCATAGCGATATACTCCTCAGCCACTTCCTGTGGCGATCCATAAGATTCAACAATGCGCGCCAGCAATTGCTGCTCGTTTTCTTCCTGAGACTCAGCTTGTTCAGCGCGCAAATATTCTTCGGCATCCGCAAGCGCATCCTGAACAAGCGCTGGCGGCTGACCCTTCAGGCACAATTTCAGTGCCTCCAGGTAAGCTTTGATCGTTGTGGGAGAGGTAACTGGAAGCGGAGCGTTAGCCATTGGCGCCTCCCGGCTCGATCAGTGAGCCTACAAATCCACGAAGTTCACCCCAAACCTCCCGCCAGGCAACAAGCGCCTCACGGCCTTCGTTCGAAATCGCGTAGTAGCGCCGCGGCGGACCCGACATTGACATTTCAACCCGGCTCGAGAGCATTCCCGCCGCATGCAGAGAGCGCAGCACAGGATAGATTGCCCCTTGTTTGAGAAACGAGGCTCCTCCGGCCTTTGCGCTAATCTCTTTGGCAATTTGGTAGCCGTACATTTCTTCCCCCGACCGCTCCAAAAGCGCCAGCAGCACCATCGCAGCGATGCCGCTATGAAGCTCTTTGCGGAATTTCTTCAGATGTACTTCGGCAGATGTCACACCAAACTCCCGCAGGGTTGCCCCGACGCAATCCACCTCGAAGACTCTGTCTTTTCGGTATCATGTACACCCATATACTGCCAACTTGATACTAGTCAAGCATAGTCATGGTTAAATCCCCTATCGATCACGATAACGTGGCCGCAGAGCAACCATTTCCCGAACATTGGTCACAATCTTCGTCCGCGGATTGACCCCACACTCACAACCTTTAGCTTGAAACCAAGGGTTGCGGGCTTTCGGGGGAACATTCGCGTGCGCCACGTTCAGTTACGCCGGATTGTTGCCGGCGTTTTTATGCTGTTTGGACTCGTGGCCCACGCAGCCAGTGCACAAAACACCTCGACATCGATCCGCGTGCTGCGCGACAGCTGGACCGATGCCGACGAGCGAGGCTATGCGGAATTTATTCTGGCGATCGGCAATACGCGCTGCGGCACAATTGATAAGTGCCTGAAGAGCGCTGCCAATCCCTTCGCCCGCACCGATCCACCCGGCACCTACTTCAGCGCTGACTGCGCCGACTTGCCCTACTTCCTGCGCGCGTACTATGCGTGGAAGCGCGGCCTGCCATTTTCCTACGCGTCGTCCGTCAGCCCGCGCGGCCGCACGCGCGACATCCGCTATACTGCCAGCGGCAACGAAATCTCAAGCCGCCGGGATATCCTTTCCGGCACGACAAGTGGCCCTCAGCTGCTCATCGATTTGCGCAACACCATCTCAAGCGCCATGTACCGCCTGCATCCCGACATGGAGGCAACCGACCTCTATCCCGTGCGCCTCGACCGCAAATCCCTGCGGCCTGGCTCTGTCCTTTACGATCCCAACGGTCACGTCGCGGTCGTCTACAAAATTGAAGACGACGGCCGTGTCCTTTACATGGATGCCCATCCCGACAACTCACTGACGCGCGGCACCTACGGTAAAAAGTTTGTCCGCTCCTCACCGGGCATGGGATCAGGCTTCAAAAACTGGCGCCCCACGAAACTGACCGGCGCCACAAAAACCCCAGAGGGCATCCTCGTCGGCGGCCGCATTGAATTCGCCAAGAACGCCGAGCTTCCCGACTACTCGACCGAGCAATATTTCGGCAATGTCGCACGGCCCGCCGCCGATCGCGAATGGTCCAGCGGCCCTTTCATGCTCGACGATCAAAGCGTCGACTACTACGATTACGTCCGCGCCAGGATGGGCGGCGGCTCGCTGAATTACGAACCCGTGCAAGAAGTCCGCAACATGATGCGCGCCAATTGCGAAGACCTCCGCTATCGCGCCGAAGCCGTCGACCTGGCCATCCAGCGCGGCATCCACACCAAGTATCAGCCTGGCCGCTTGCCGCAAAACATCTACGGCACCGAGGGCGAGTGGGAAGACTTCTCAACCCCCTCGCGCGACGCCCGCCTGAAAACCTCGTTCAAGGAATTGCGCGATCAGGTCCAGCGCTTCGTCGAGTGGCACGCGGCCGCCGACCGAAGGGTCCGCTATCAGGGCGCCGACCTGTTGATGGACCTGCTCACCGCTTACGACCAGGAAGCAGCGCTCTGCACCATCACCTATCAGCGCTCGAATGCAACGCCGGTGCAGCTGGGTTATGAAGAGATCCGCCGCCGCATGTTCTGGCTCTCGTTTGATCCCTACCATTGCATCGAGCGCCGCTGGGGTGCCACCCAGCCCGCCGAACTCGCCACCTGCAGAGACGACGCGACAAAGGCCGCCTGGTACCTGGCCGAGCAGGGCCTGCGCAACCAGCTCGACCGCACCTATGATGTGCGCATGGACTTTACGCTTGCCGATCTCAAGGCGGGTCCAGGCCCCGGCAAAGGTGTCCCCCTTCCGCCCAACATCGACGCAAGAGGCCTGCTGGTGGCCCTGATCCAGCAGCGCCAGTCAGCGCCCCGTTCACCCCGTCCACCCCAGCAAACCACCGCCAAATAGGCCCTTCGCCAAAATCGCTGTCCTGTTTGTCCTGTCTCAATTGTCCTACTGACCCACAAGGCGCAATTCCCCCGTCACGATCCCCACGCCGCCAAAAAATTCCGCTCCACAAATGTCAAGTCGCAGCGCCCGTAAGCAACCCGCCACCGGGCGAAAATCAAGCCAAAAAATATAAGCACCACACCGCACAGAACATATAAAGAACAATCCAGCCCCTGTCAAGCCCCCCATTTTTGAGGCGCGGCGAGAAACACCAGGCTAGTTTTCATTTCCGCCGCCACCGCCGCCACCGCCGCCACCGCCACCCCCGCCACCGCCACCAGCCGTGGTCGAAATCGTAACGCTGACACTCGCGGTTGAAAGGCCACCTCTTCCATCGGAAATTGTATAGGTAAAGTTGTCAGTGGTTGACGCCCCAGCCGCAGGTGGCGTCGCGGTGAACGTGTACGACAGCGATGTCCCACCAGCCCCAATCGCGACGACACCGCTGGCACCGTTGGTCTTCGCCGTGATCACCAGCAAATCCCCGTTCGGATCGCTGTCGTTGATGCGAGGATCAAACGTTCGAATGTAAGTGGATGTTTCATCGACACTGATCGCGTCATTGACTGCAACCGGAGGATTATTGGCCGGAGGAGCGGATGTCGTGGAAATCGTCGCAGCCACGGTCGCGGTAGCCGATCCTCCATTCCCATCCGAGATCGTGTACGTGAAACTGTCTGTTGTTGAGGCCCCCGCAACCGGAGGCGTACCCGTAAATGTGTACGATAGAGACGTACCACCAGACCCAATCACGACACTTCCCTGCGTCCCGTTGGTCTTTGCAGAGATTGTCAGAGCGTCACCGTTGGCATCACTGTCATTGATCCGCGGGTCAAAATTCCGTACGTAGGAAGTGCTTTGATCGACGGTAAAAGCGTCATTGACAGCAATCGGAGGTACGTTAGCCGGAGGCGGCGTCACCACTTCGACAAAATGGCTCGTACGATTGCCCGATGGATCGTAATTGTAAGTGACCCTTCTGCCATCGTCGTAGGTGATCGACGTCACGCGGCCGAGTGCATCATAGGTGTAGTTGACGTCAGCTTGCGCCAACTCAAACGGCGTCAGCCAAAGCAATGCAAGCGCCGCCGCGCCAATTCGTGCGTATCTTCGCATGTGCCTTGCCTCATTCGGACAAATGCCCGGCTTCTTCAGAGCCACATTATGCAACTTTGCATCCTTTGCAACACCGTCCCCCCAATATAGTCACGACAACTGTTCGCACACTTTTTGGTTTCATGTCTCTTCGGCACTCAACCAAGGTCTCGAAATAGTCATAGACGACTTTCATGAATCCAGTTGACGTGAATTTTTTCACACGACAAGAATTGGTGACGGTGTGGCGGGATATCCGCTTGAACCAACTCATGCGATCAAGAGGTGCGCGCTTGCTCAAATCCATCGCCAATCGCAGACTCGCAGCACTCTTCGTTTCCTGGGCCATCGCAGCAGGACTAACCAGCGAACCCACCGCCGCCTCACCGCTACCTTCCATAAAAATTGCCACGGCGCCGCTTGTGGCACCATCGACAGCCAGCACATTCTATGGGGCGTCAACAGCCCATACTTATGGAAGTTTCGGCTATGGCGTCGGCTCAACCAACCCGCGTCCGCCTGAGATCGTAGAACTTGCACGAGCACTCAAAGGCGATCCCGATCTGATTTATGAGTACGTTCGGAATACTATAAAGACGCACTTCTCTTATGGGCTGCAAAAAGGGGCCGTAGGGTCGATTGTTGATCATTCCGGCACGCCATTTGATCAAGCGCATCTGTTAGTCGAATTATTGCGTCAATCAGGATATACTGCGAACTACAAGGCTGGAACGATTACTCTGACCGGGTCGCAGTTTTACGACTGGACTGGCTTAACTGACGCCAAGGCGATTTGTCAGTTCCTTTCATCAGCTGGCATTCCTGCTTCATTTAGCGGATCAAGCGATCCCGCGTGCTTCTACGCTGGGACCGCTGCGTCGGTGTCGCTGGA
>JANOFD010000220.1:0-2896 GCA_031413455.1 Rhodobiaceae bacterium | reverse complement strand
GCCACTACTACGACGATCCGTTTCCACTGTGTTTCGACTATGTGGGGACACGCGATGTGACGGCGTTTCTGACGGTGCCGTCCGCGCTTGATTTCCTAGAGCGGTTTGGTTCGGCTGCAGTTCGTAGCTACCTGTCGGACCTGTCGCGTGCGGGGGTTGCGATCTTGGCAGAGATTGGTGCCACGCCGATTGCGCCGGATGCGATGTTTGCCGCAATGCGCGCCTATCACCTGCCCCAGACCCGCGATGCGCTTCACGACGATGCGCAATTCTTGATCGAGGAGTTTTGGGACAGACACCGGATTCAAGTCGCCGCATCGGCCTATCAGGGGAAGTTGTTGTTGCGTCTGTCGGCGCAAATTTACGCCGAGCGTGCTGACTTCGAACAGTTGGCGCAGGTGTTGTCGAGTGAGGGGTGGCCGGGGCGGTAACGCAAATTGTGGTGCACCCGGAAGGATTCGAACCTCCAGCCCCCAGATTCGAAGTCTGGTGCTCTATCCAGTTGAGCTACGGATGCGTGACACGGCTTGGCCATACAACACTGCGCAGACTACGAAAAGCGGAAATCTCAGGGTGCGATTGATGGTGGCGGGTTGGCCGCGGGCGACGTTTTCATCATCACGTCGTTCTGGATGTCCGGCGGGTGGTTCGTCAGATTTGTCCGATAGATATGGACGACCGAAACGAGCAGCGCGAGTACGGCAACTGCCACGACGGCGCTTTCGATGTGTTGGCGTTGCATATCTGGGGTCTTTCATTGCTCGCGTTTGGTGTATAACAGCCTCGTGCATGATTGGTGAAGGCATAAGCTGAAGGAGCATTCGAAGACGCACATGGCCTATCAGGATCGCAGTGGCGGCGGGCGGAAACAGTCGCAGCGCAATGTGCTGGGCGGTGAATTGCAGCCGTGCAGCTTTGAGCCTGTCACCGGGTTCTTCCGTGATGGCTGCTGCAACACGTCGCCCGAAGATGCGGGTTCACATACGGTGTGCGTTGTCATGACGGCCGAGTTTCTGACGTTCTCGAAATCGCGCGGGAACGATTTGTCGACGCCGATGCCGCAGTTTGGTTTTCCTGGGCTCAAGGCTGGAGATCGCTGGTGCCTGTGCGCGCCGCGCTGGCAGGAGGCGTTCCTGGCGGGAACGGCGCCCAAAGTGGCCCTGCTTGCCACACAAGAAGGGGCTCTTGAGCATGCGGAACTCGCTGACCTGAAAAAGTTTGCGATTGATCTGAACTAGACGTCGTTAACGCCCTTTCGAATTGGTAGCGGATATTCACAATGTGTGGTTTGACCCGCGTTGCGAATTTGACTAGCGTTGCGGACAGTTTCAAACTTCGAGGCAAGCAGTCCAAATTATGAGCCAAATCAAAGGTTTAATGAAGGGCAAGCACGGCCTGATCATGGGGGTGGCGAACGACCGCTCGATCGCCTGGGGCATCGCCAAGGCTGTGCATGACCAGGGGGCGGAGCTTGCCTTCACCTATCAGGGCGACGCCTTGAAGAAGCGGGTGGGGCCTTTGGCTGAGAGCATCGGCTCGAAATTGGTGTTGCCGTGCGACGTGTCGGATTTCCCTTCGATTGATGCGGTGTTTGCCGAGCTGGAACGGAAATGGGGCTCACTGGACTTCGTAGTCCACGCCATTGGCTATTCCAACAAGGAAGAGCTGCGCGGAAGATATGTTGATACGAGCTATGACAATTTCGCGCTAACGATGAATATCTCCTGTTATTCGTTTACAGCCGTCGCGCAACGGGCCGAGAAGCTGATGACGCAAGGAGGTTCGCTTTTGACCTTGACCTATCTGGGGTCGGAAAAAGTGATGCCGCATTACAATGTCATGGGCGTCGCAAAGGCGGCGCTTGAGGCCAGTGTACGCTATATGGCCGAGGATCTGGGCAAGAAGGGCATTCGCGTCAATGCCATTTCGGCCGGGCCGATGAAGACGCTGGCAGCGTCCGGCATTGGGGATTTCCGCTTCATCTTGAAGTGGAACGAGTTGAATGCGCCGTTGCGGCGTAACGTGACACTCGAAGAAGTGGGAAGTTCCGGTCTCTATTTCCTGTCCGATTTGGGACGCGCGGTGACAGGGGAAATCCATCACGTTGACTGCGGCTATCACATGATTGGGCTGGCGGCGATCGACAAGGTCAAGGAAAGCGCGACGCTTTTGACGACGTTGTCGCCGGACGAATGACGCCGCACACGATTTACTTCGTGCGGCATGGCGAGACGAAATGGAATGTCGAGGGGCGATTGCAGGGTGGCATCGACAGTGCGCTGACCGAGCGCGGGCGAACGCAGGCGTTTGCGAACGCCTTGACCTTGATCGAGGCCGTGCCCGGGGTGACCACCCTTCCCTTCGTCGTCAGCCCCCTTGGCCGGGCCCGAGCGACGCTTGAGATCATTCGCGAGCGAATTGGGTTACCCGATGATAGCTACACAGTCGACGAGCGGCTCGCCGAAGTGCGGTTTGGGGCTTGGGAGGGCCTGACGTTCAAAGAAATCGAGTCCACATTTCCTGAACAATGGTCCGAACGGCAGCGTGCAAAATGGACTCATGTGCCGCCCAGCGGTGAAAGCTTCGCGCAGGCGAGCGAGCGGCTTAGGACTTGGGCGAGCGAACTGCGTGGGGATGTGGTCGTCGTGGCGCATGGCGCGGTCGGGCGTATTCTTCGGGGGCTGAACCTCGGCATGCCGGAAGAGAAGATCGCATATTCCGACGATCCGCTGCACGACCGCGTTTACCGCCTGAGTCGCGGAACAGAGGCAGTTTTCTAACTAACCCGTAATGGCCGGGCTTGACCCGGCCACCCAGTGCGCGCACGTCTGTGCGCGCATGAGACTCAATTCTCTTTGCCGCGCAACCGCGCGTGACTGGGTGGCCGGGTCAAGCC
>JANOFD010000219.1:0-4999 GCA_031413455.1 Rhodobiaceae bacterium | reverse complement strand
TGCCCTCGACCACCGCGTTCAGGCTGCTGCCGGCAGTGGTACATTTCGCCAACTTGGTATTCCGACCGGACGACGAATGTTCCGACTTGGAATTATGCCGCCGTGCATTGCACTGGCGTGCCGCAGTTGTCGGGTGGCGATCAGATCGAGCATTTGCGGTTGATGGTTGCGCGTTACGAAGGTGAGCGTCCGAACGGGTGGAGTGCCGACGAACTCAAGGCCGAGATGCGCGAAAGTCTGCCACGCGGAATCGTCACGTTTCGCATGGAGATCGCGCGCATCGAGGGCAAAGCGAAGCTGTCGCAGAATAAGCCGCGCTTCGAACGCGAGCGGGTGATCGAGGGATTGATAGTTGCCGGTGAAACCAGGCTGGTGACGCTGATGAGACGCGAGTTGGAAAAAGTCTGAGTTCAAATGATATCGGGAAAATGGAGGACGCTATGACTGAGTGTTTTGTTTACGACACCGTGCGCACACCGCGTGGCAAAGGGCGCAAAGACGGGGCGCTGCATGAAGTGACCGCGCTTGAACTGGGCAGCCAGGTGCTGCGCAATATCCGTGATCGCAACAAGCTTGATACGTCGATCGTCGATGATGTCATCTTTGGCTGCGTCGATCCAGTTGGCGAGCAGGGCTCGAACATAGCGCGCATTGCGGTGCTGAATGCTGACTACGCGGAAAGCGTTGCGGGAGTGCAGATCAACCGGTTCTGCGCTTCGGGTCTTGAGGCTTGCAATATGGCTGCGGCGCAAGTGATGTCGGGCCAATCCGATATGACGATCGGCGGCGGCGTCGAGTCGATGAGCCGCGTCGGCATGGGCGCTTCGGGCGGTTCATGGGCGACGGACCCTTCGATTGCGATCAAAAGCTATTTCACGCCGCAAGGTATCGGCGCCGATTTGATTGCGACGCTGGATGGCTTTTCGCGCGACGACGTCGACGCTTACGCGGTCGAGAGTCAGAAGCGGGCGGCTAATGCGTGGAAGAACGGCTATTTTAAAAAATCAGTGACGTCGGTCAAAGACATCAACGGGCTGACGATCCTGGACCGCGACGAGCACATGCGGGCGGATACGACGATGCAATCGCTTGCATCGCTTCAGCCAGCGTTCGCAATGCCGGGCGAGTTTGCGTTCGATGCGGTGGCGCTGCAGCGCTATCCGGAAGTTGAGCAGATCAATCATGTGCACCACGCAGGCAATTCGTCGGGTATTGTTGATGGCGCCGCGGCAGTCTTGATGGGCACGAAAGAAGCGGGGCGTTCGACCGGTATGAAACCACGCGCACGCATCCGGGCCTTTGCGTCGATCGGGTCGGAGCCTTGTATTATGCTGACCGGACCGGCGTTGGTAACCCAGAAAGTGCTGAAGCGCGCCGGCATGACGGCCAAAGACATTGACCTGTTCGAGTTGAACGAAGCGTTTGCTTCTGTAGTCATGCGCTTTATGAAAATTATCGACGTTCCGCACGAGAAGATCAACGTCAATGGCGGCGCTATTGCGATGGGGCATCCGCTTGGTGCCACGGGTGCCATCATTTTGGGAACGGTTCTCGATGAACTGGAGCGGCGGAATTTGAGCACGGCGCTGGTGACCTTGTGCGTTGGTGCCGGCATGGGCACTGCAACAATTATTGAGCGCGTTTAAGCCCCTCCGCCTTCAAAGGAAATTGAACATGGAACTCAAGACTTTTAATTGGAATCAAGACGCGGATGGAATTGTCACGCTGACCTGGGATGATCCGGATCGCACGATGAATGTGCTATCCAACGCGGCACTGAAAGACATTGGCTCAGTCATTCAAAAGGTGGCTGCCGATGCAGGCGTGAAAGGCATTATCATCACATCCGGCAAGGACAATGGTTTTTGTGCCGGCGCCGCGCTTGACGAAATGGAAGGTGCTGCCAGTAGTACGGGCGCGCCAAAGTCTGATGAAGACCGCGTGCGCGAACGCTATAACGGCGTCGTGCAATTCAATCAGATGCTGCGCAAGCTGGAGACTTGCGGGAAGCCGGTTGTAGCGGCGCTCAATGGGCTTGCTTTGGGGGGCGGGCTTGAGGTGGCGCTGGCCTGTCACTATCGGGTCGTTGCTGACAATCCGCGTATTCAATTGGGATTACCTGAATCCAAAGTGGGCCTGTTGCCCGGCGGCGGCGGAACGCAGCGTCTGCCGCGTCTGATGGGGGCGCAGGCAGCGCTCAGCCTCATCATGCAAGGAAACTCAGTTGATCCAAAGGCCGCAGTCGCGCAGAAAATCGTTCACAAAGTGGTGCCGGCTGATCAGTTGATTGCTGAAGCAAAGCGTTGGATCAAAGAAACACCCGATCCGGTTCAGCCTTGGGATAAAAAGGGATTTGAAGTTCCAGGCGGACTGCCGAATGAAAAGGGCTCGTCGACCGTGTTCACGATGGGCAACGCGCTTTACCGTAAGACGTCGTTCAATAATTATCCGGCGCAGCGCTATATCCTGTCGTGTGTTTATGAAGGCATCGCCGTTCCTATCGATGCAGGACTGCGCATTGAGGCCCGCTATTTCACCAAACTGTTGATGGACCCCGCTTCGCGAAACATGATCAGGTCGCTGTTCCTGTCCTTGCAAGATTTAAACAAGGGAGCCCGTAGGCCTGAGGGTGTTCCAGCCACGAAAGTTAAGAAGCTTGGCGTGCTGGGCGCTGGCATGATGGGTGCCGGCATTGCCTATGTATCGGCACAAGCTGGAATGGAGGTCGTTCTTCTTGATACAACGCAAGACGCGGCTGACAAGGGAAAGGCCTATTCAGTCAAGTTGATCGATGGGCAAATTTCCAAGGGCCGTTCTACGGAAGCCAAGAAAAATGAGCTGCTTGGCCGCATCAAGCCGATCACGAGTTACGAAGACTTGAAGGGCTGCGATCTTCTTATTGAAGCGGTATTTGAAAACCGTGAAATCAAGGCCGATGTCACGAAGAAGGCTGAAGCACAGCTCGGCGCGACGTCGGTGTTTGCTTCGAATACATCGACCCTTCCAATTACGGGACTTGCTGAAGCGAGCGTGCGGGCTGAGAATTTTATCGGCATCCATTTCTTTTCACCGGTCGATAAAATGCAGTTGGTGGAAATCATTACGGCCAAGAAAACCAGCGCCTATGCGTTGGCGGTGGCAGTGGACTATGTGAAACAGATCAAGAAGACCCCGATCGTCGTCAACGACAGCCGCGGCTTCTACACGTCGCGCTGTTTTGGAACCTATGTCGGTGAAGGTCAGGAAATGCTGGCCGAAGGCATTGCTCCGGCACTGATCGACAATGTCGGACGCATGACAGGCATGCCGCGCGGTCCGCTTGAGCTTGCTGACGATGTGGCGCTTGATCTGGCGTACAAAGTCCGTCAGCAGACCAAACAGGATCTCGGCGACAAATATGAAGCAGGACCAGCCGATACGCTGATTGAAACGATGGTGGCCAAACTCGGACGGTTTGGCCGGAAGAACGGCAAGGGCTTTTACGATTACCCGGCCGACGTTGGTGGCAAGAAGCGCTTGTGGCCGGGTCTAAAAGACATCGTGAAGCTGACAGTGACTTCGTCCACGCCAGAACTCGTGGATGAGATTAAGAAGCGGTTCCTCTACCGGCAAGCTATCGAAGCGGCTCGTTGTTTTGAGGAGAACGTCGTCACTGATCCGCGCGAGGCGGATGTAGGTGCTATTCTGGGTTGGGGTTTTGCACCTTACACGGGAGGACCGCTTTCGCTGATTGACACCGTTGGGACCAAGAGATTTGTCGAGGAATGTGATCGTTTGGCGCAAAAATATGGCAAGCGGTTTTTGCCCGGCAAGTTGCTTCGCGACATGGCGGAAACAGGAGACACGTTCTACAACCGCTTCAAACCTGGGAGCCGAAAGGCAGCCTGAGTTTAGTTTTATAACTGAATGTGACCGTTGCCCTTTTCCCAGACACTGTGGCGTGTTAGGTGCCGCAGCGCAAACAGGATGTCATTCAAATGCGCGCTTTCGTAATCGCCTGCCTTCTCGTTGTTGGGTCCGTGTCTCCGTCGATGGCGGCGGATCGAAAACTAAGTGACTTTTTTGGGGCCTATCTGGGCCAGGGAACAGAAGACTCGTTGAACCAACCCTCGTCCGACCGGGAGAAGCAGACTCGCTTTAGCCAAGTTATTATCAGGCCGGCATCGACCGAGAACGGGTTCACAATTGAATGGTCAACTCTGAAATTGAAGGGTGACGACATTCCACGTGAGGCGGACACAAAGACTTATTTGCAAACCTTTAGGGGTACGGACAAAGCCAACGTCTATCGCGACGTGACGTCCGGCGATCCGAATTTGTTGCAAGACACATCTTGGGCGGTCGTCAGTGGCAATACGCTGAGTGTGGTTCAGGTATCTGTTGCTCCTGACGGTAGCTATTTTGTGACACATTATGACCGAACACTGACGGCCACGGGCATGGATGTCCGCTTTACGCGCTTTGAAAACAGCCGGGTTGTGCGGGCCGTGAAACTGAGCCTTTTCAAAGGCCCTGCAAAAGTTAACTAGCATGGCCAGTGTACAAGGCCGGACTTCTCGTGGTTTGATGCGCCCTGATCCTCGCGGTTGGGGCGTTTTATTTGGGATGGGATATCATGATGCGTATTGCTTTTGCTCTCTGCTTCGCAGCCGGTTTGGGCGTTAGCGCCGCTAACGCCGCTGAGAGAAGGATCGACGAATTTTATGGCCGCTGGATAGGAACCGGGCAAGCCACTCAGGGCGTTGTTAATCCCGTCGCGACACAGTCACGGGACTCCGAAGTTATTGTCGAAAAGGCGACCGATGGCTTCAAGATTTCTTGGACGACAATGTCGTCAGATGTCGGAAACGGTGCGCAATATAACGTCTTGCAGCGACTTGCATGAGGTAGGTCTGTCATCCACCTGCCAAGTCATCGGCAATGTTTCGATCCGCATGAGTCTGTCACCGTCATTCGGTACGATGCACATGGCTTCAATGGACGGCTTCACGATAGATTC
>JANOFD010000218.1:0-8317 GCA_031413455.1 Rhodobiaceae bacterium | reverse complement strand
CCCGGACCAATCACGATCCGGCATGGACTCGAATACTTCAAAGCCTACGCAGATGGGTTCGCACAAAAAGATGTGTGCATGCGGTAGCGCAAGCGGGGGCAGACAGGGTGAGGGGAGGGTGGTGACGGATTCCTACACTATCCATCCACAGCGCCGAATAGCGCCGAAAGCGCCGAGAATAAAAAGAGAACAAATTGACGCAGTTTCTTATATTTTCGTGGCCGGACCCCTCACCCTTTTTTCGGAAGGGCGAAAAAAGACCCTCTCCCGCAAGGGGAGTGGAAGAAGTGAGTTGCCGAAAAAACTATCTCCTCTTCCTCTCCCCTTGCGGGAGAGGGTCTTTTTTGCTCTTCGCAAAGAATGGTGAGAGGCCCGGCTGGCAGGGTTAATTCGGCACGATGAGGCTGTTATTTATTCGTTATGTGGCAGCCTTGCCATTTTTTCCGCTGACGACTTCGTCTAACGTTCCCTTGTGGGCTGCACGGGTTGGCAGCTTTACACCGATTGGGGGATTGGGGATTGGCGGCGCCTAGCGATATTTTTCTATCCAATGTCTACGTTAACGAGGCGGCTGCGAACAGCACCGTTGTCGCGACGCTTGGCGTTGTTGATCCGGATGGTTTGGTGCCGACTTTTTCGTTGTTGAACAACGCGGGCGGGCGCTTCGAAGTTTTCAATAATGCCGGGGTTTGGCAGCTGCGCGTCGCCAACAGCGCGCTGCTGGATTATGAGGCGGCGGTCAGCCATGCGGTCACGGTCCAGGTCGACGACGGCACCCCCGGGGGCTTGCGGTCCGAGACTTTCACGATTGCCCTGCGTGAGACCGTTGTCACGGCCAGCACCCAGTCGGCGGATTTTGTTGTCAACACGACGCTGACCGGCGATCAGGTTCTTCCCACGATTTCAGCGCTGGCGAACAACAATTTTGTCGTGGCGTGGCAGGACTCAAGTGCTACCGCGCCTGACACCGCCGGGACGCAGATTCGCGGACGCGTGATGAACGCCGACGGCACGCCGTTTGCCGCCAACGTCAGTGACTTTATTATCAACACTACGACTGCGCTCAGTCAGTTCGCGCCGGTCGTTGCAACACTTAGCGACGGACGTTTTGTCATTACCTGGTTCGAAGGCGCAGTCCCCGTCCCGCCGGCCTTGGGTGACTATCAAATCCGGGGACGGGTCCTGAACGCCGACGGCACGCCCTCTGCCAACGCCAGTGACTTCGTCATCAACACGACAACTGCGGGCAGTCAGCAGAACGCCACAGTCGCGGCGCTGGCCGACGGGCGTTTCGTCGTCGCTTGGGCCGATACGAGTGGAACCGCTCCCGATACAAGCGGATCACAAATTCGCGCGCGGGTGATGAACGGCGACGGCACGCCATTCAGCGCGACAGACTTCATCATCAACACCACTACGAACGCCGGTCAAACGGCGCCAACCGTTGCCACGCTTTCAGATGGCCGCTTCGTTGTGACGTGGCAGGACGCGAGCCTGACGGCACCCGACGCCAGCGGCAACCAGGTGCGCGGGCGGGTGATGAACGCCGATGGAACGCCCTCGAGTGCAGCCGACTTCATCATCAACACCACCACCGCAACGAGCCAGTTCTCGCCCTCAGTTGCGGCGCTGGCAGATAACCGCTTTGTGGTGACATGGTACGACGGGCTAAACCCTCCCGACACTACTCTGTATGAGGTGCGCGGGCGGGTTATGAACGCCGACGGTACGCCGGTTACCGCCACAGACTTCGTGATCAACACGACGACGCTGCAGGATCAACGCAACCCTTCGGTCACTGCATTGCCGGACGGTCGCTTCATGGTGTCGTGGTTCGATTTGAGCCAGACCGGTTCGGACACGAGTGCCAATCAAATTCGTGGCCGGGTGATGAACGCCGACGGAACGCCATCGACCGTTAACGATTTTACGATCAACACGACGACGCTGAATTCGCAATTCTATCCCACCCTGGATGCATTGCCGGACGGGCGCGTTGTCGTGACCTGGATCGACGAAAGCCAATCAACAGTCTCGGTCAGCGACCGCCAAATTCGCGCAGTGGTGCTGAACATCGATGCGCCCAATGCGCCGGGGTATGCGATCACTGGCGGCACGGTTGGCGAGCACGCGGCCAATGGTACCGTAGTTGCGACGCTGTCGGGCGTGGGCTTGACCTATGAGCTTGTCGACAATGCGGGCGGGCGTTTTGCGATTGTGGGAAATACGATCACGGTTGCCAACGGCACCGCGCTGGATTTCGCGACGGCGGCGCAACACTCGATTGCCCTGCGCGTGACGAACGCTAGCGGCGTGCAGCGGGTGGAGACTTTGCCGGTCTTTGTTGAAGACCGGGAGCTAGGGGCCACGATCACAGGCAGTGCACTGGGCACGGTCAGCGAAGACGGAACATTGACGGCGTCAGGTGACCTGAACGTCGCCGACAGCGATCCTGGGCAAGCGCTCTTTGCAGCGCCGGGCGCTCTGGCGGGGACGTATGGCGACTTTACCTTCAGCGCTGCGTCGGGGTCATGGGAATATGTGTTGCGCAATGCGATTGCCATCGTTCAGGCGCTGAATTCGGGTCAGGCTGTCCACGACACATTGATGGTGACCTCGCTCGACGGTTCGGCCACGGCCACAATTGACGTAACGATCAATGGTGCAAACGAAGCGGCACCGCCGGTTGATCCCCCGCAAGACCAAAGCGGCTGGATTTGCGGTGACGATGGGAACAACAGGCTCCAGGGTACAGCGCTCGCCGACGATATGGATGGGAGGGGCGGCCATGACCGCGTCTGGGCCGGCGATGGCGACGACACGATCCATGCGGCGATCGGCGACGGCAACGACCGCTACAATGGTGGCGGCGGCGAGGACACGGCGGACTACTCGGCGATTGAGGCCGATGTGCGGATCGATCTGGGTGGCTATGCGCGCAGCGATGAGACTGGACGCGATTGGCTGCGGAGTATGGAAAACGCTATTGGCGGTTCGGGCGATGACGACATCCGTGGCAATCGGCATGCAAACGAGCTCACGGGTGGTGCGGGCGATGACCGGCTGCGCGGCGGCGGCGGCGAGGACATCTTTATTTTTGCCTCTGACTTTGGTGATGATCGCATCAGGGACTTCGACAGCAATCCGTCGGGCGGACAGGACCTGCTCGATATTTCCGCTTTGGGCATTACGGCTGACAATTTCGAGGCGCGGGTTGAGATCAGCGACATTGGCCGGGACACCTTGATCACCATCGACGGCAACACGATCACATTGCTGGGCGTGCGCGATGCGGCAAGCGTGACGGCGCTGGACTTCCTGCTGGCACCTTAGGCGCCGTCCCCTCACCCTTTTTTCGGCCTTCCGAAAAAAGGGTGAGGGGACTGCTTTAACGCCATTGCACGCTGCAGCAATTGCAGGGACACTTCGACGCTGGCCATGCGCACCGCATCGCGGCCGATTTCGCCGAAGCGATGTTCTTCGGCGATCGTTGCGTGCCCGCGGCGGGCGGCGGCGAAATGCACCAGGCCGACGGGCTTGTCCGCACTGCCGCCTCCCGGACCAGCGACACCGGTGATGGCGACCGCCACATCGGCCGGGGAATGCGCCAAGGCGCCTTCGGCCATGGCGCGCACCGCCGCTTCGCTGACGGCGCCGTGTGTGTTTAATATGTCCCCTGAAACACCCAGCATTTGCATTTTTGCCTGGTTGGAATAGGTGACAAAGCCGCGCTCGAACACATCGGACGAGCCCGCAATCTCTGTCAACACCGCGCCAACCAGGCCGCCAGTGCAGCTTTCGGCGGTGGCGATTTTCAGCTGCTGCGCGCGCGCCTCGGCCAGGACGGTTTCAGAGATTGTCAGAAGATGCCTTGAAAACATCGGCTAAAGGAATCCCATTATGTTCAGCGCTACCAGCGGCGGAATGGCGTAGAGGCCCGCGATCAGGTCGTCGAGCATGACACCGGCGCCGCCTTCGACCTCCTGGTCGGCCCAGCTGGCGGGCCAGGGTTTTATCGTGTCAAACAGGCGGAATACCAGATAGGCCGCCAGAAAGCCGCTCCAGCTCAAGGGCACGAATGCCAGTACCATCCATTGTGTCGCCACTTCATCGATGACAATTTCCGGGGGGTCCTCGCGCCCGGTCGCCTTGACATAAGCGTCGGCGTAAATAAATCCGGCAACGCTGGCGGCGGCGGCGGCGAGCAGCAACAAAGCCCAGCCACCAAGCCAACTGAACAAGAGGCCGAAGGGCAGGGCCGCCAATGAGCCCCAACTGCCGGGTGCGACCGGCAGCAGGCCGACGCCGCCGAACGTGACCACGGCGGTCATTCTTTCGCGCAGGTGGCGGCCTTGCGGCAGTTTGGCGATCTTCCAGCCCGTGATCATGGCAGGCGCACCGTGGCAATGGCCTGGGCGGCGATGCCTTCGCCGCGTCCGGTGTAGCCCAAGCCTTCGGTTGTGGTTGCCTTGACGCTGACGCGCGTGGGAGGTAGCGCCAGCAATTCCGCGATGCGTGCGATCATCGCCGCGCGATGGGGAGAGACTTTCGGCGCTTCGCAAATCACGGTGACATCGACATGTTCAATGCGCCCGAAGCGGTCCGCGATCAGCTTTGCGGCGTGGCTTAGAAAAATGTGAGAGGCCGCACCCCGCCAGCGCTCGTCGTTTGGCTTGAAGTGTTCGCCGATGTCGCCGAGCGCCGCCGCGCCCAATATCGCATCGGTGAGCGCATGCAGGGCCACATCGGCGTCGGAGTGCCCGATCAGGCCCTGCGCATGAGAAATGCGGACGCCACACAGCCAGATGTGATCGCCCGGGCCAAAGCGATGAACGTCAAAGCCCTGGCCGGTGCGCACAGTGCCGGTGTTGGCCAGCAGCGCTTCGGCGATGACAAAATCTTCCGGTGTCGTCAATTTGAAGTTCATCCGTTGTCCGGGCACTGTCACCACGTGCAGGCCCGCGTTCTCGGCGATTGAGGCATCATCGGTAAAACTCGTAGCACGCGCCGCGCGATGGGCGTTCAGGATTTTGTCGAAGTGAAAGCCTTGCGGTGTCTGGGCGAGCCCCAAACCCACGCGCGGCAGCGTTGCGTCGATGCGGCCTTGCGCGACGCGTTTCAGCGTATCGGAGACGGCCAAGAGCGGCAGAGCGCCGTCGGCGCTGGCAAGGGCTGCGATGGTTGCTGAGATCGCTGTGCCATCCACCAGGGGGCGCGCTGAATCATGGATCAGAATGAAGTCAGGTGGCGTCGCGGCTAAGGCCTCGAGCCCGCGACGGACGGACTCTTGGCGTGTGGTGCCGCCGTCAATGGGGGCGGGCAGGGGGAGGCCTGCAACTGCTGTTTCGTAGAGGCGGCGGTGTTCGGGGCTGATGACGACCTGCAACTTTTGCACCTGCGGGTGGCGCAGGAAGGCTTCAATGCTGCGCCTCAAGACAGGCTGACCTGCTAGCAAGCGATACTGTTTCGGCAAGCCTTCGCCCGCCCGGACGCCGTGGCCGCCGGCGACAATCAGGGCTGTGCATTTTGGGGGTGTGGTCTGACTCATTCATGTGCATCCGGTAGCGAGGCGAATACCAGCGGTCGAAGTTTTCGATATGCGCGCCACTTCCCCCCATCGTCTGCAGCCGCTAACGCGGCGCAGCCACTTCCCCCGCAAGCGGGGGCAGACAGAATATCTGGTGTCTTCCTCCGCTTGCGGGGGAAGTACCTGCGCAGCACTTCGCTGCTGCAGGGGATGGGGGACCGCGCGCATGCTGCAGATGGCCGTTCTCGCGCGAGATTCGTCAAGTCATGCCTCATGCTGCAAGTGCGAAATGCCTCTTGCAAAGCTCCAGAGCACGAAATAGGCTGACTGTAAATTATGCACAAAAGGCCGTTGCACATATAATGGGCACAGTTCGCGACATCTTCGGTACGAGGCCGGTAGCGCTCGCCCCCATGGCGGGGGTGACTGATGCCCCTTTTCGAGCCGCCGTGCGTAGCTTTGGCTGTGTCCTAGTCTATTCGGAAATGGTTGCCAGTGCCGAGCTTCTTCGCGACCGGCGCTCTGCTGCGCTGCGCCTGAAGGCCGATAGTGATGTGGCGCCGTTCGCGATTCAACTTGCCGGGCGCGAACCCGAAAGTCTCGCTGAAGCAGCCCGGATTGCCGAAGCAGAGGGTGCAGCGCTCATCGACATCAATATGGGATGCCCGGCCAAGAAGGTTGTCGGGGGACTGTGTGGTTCGGCATTGATGCGCGAACCCGATTTGGCGGTGGCCCTGGTGCGCTCGGTGATCGGCGCGGTTTCGCTGCCGGTGACGGTCAAGATGCGCCTGGGCTGGGATTGTGCGGACCGCAACGCGCCCGAGCTGGCGCGGCGCTTGGAGGCGGAAGGCGTGCAGGCGATATCGGTCCATGGCCGCACGCGGGCGCAGTTTTATGAAGGCCGCGCGGATTGGCCGTTCATTGGCCAGGTCAAAGCGGCCGTTTCTATTCCGGTGCTCGCCAATGGCGATGTGCGAACGCCCGCCGACGCGGTGCAGATTCTCAAGGACTCGGGTGCTGACGGTGTTCTGGTTGGGCGTGGTGCGTTTGGTCAGCCCTGGATCATAGCACAAATGCAGGCTGCGGTGAACGGGTGCGAAATTCCTGCCGATCCTGCAGATGCAGAAAAATGGCGGACCGTGCTGATGCAGTATCGCGCGTCTGTGGTCCACTACGGAATTGAACTTGGCCGACGGGTTATTCGCAAACATCTGGGCTGGTATGGCGAACATATCAGCGGCGACAAGGCGCTGCGCGATACGCTGGTGCGCAGTGGTGATCCGGAGGCGTTGTTGGTGGGTCTGGCGGCATGAGCGCACCCACCGCCGCATTTTCCGAAGCGCTGTTGGCCGCTATTCCGCATGCCCTTGTCGGCGTCGATGGAGCGGGCGCGGTGATATTTGCCAATCCGGCGGCGGAGCAATTCTTCGACCTCAGCGCGTCATTCCTGAAGCGGCAGTCGTTTGCGGCATTGCTGTCAGCTGACCACCCGGTGCTGGCTCTGGTGCAGCAGGCGAAAGCGCGCGGGATGGCTGCCAGTGAATACGGGGTTGAGATTGTGGTGCCCCGATTGGGTGCGCGCAATGCGGATGTCAGCGTGTCTCCCGTAGCCGACCTGGCGGGTGCGGCGCTGGTGATGTTTCAGGAACGCTCCAACGCGCAAAAAATGGACCGGCAATTGACGCAGATACATTGGGGAAACTCAGTTTCCAGTATGGCTGCGATTTTGGCGCACGAAATTAAAAATCCGCTCGCGGGCATTCGCGGGGCGGCGCAATTGATCGAGCAAAATGCCTCAGAGTCGGATCGCTCGCTGACGCGGCTGATTTGCGAGGAAACGGATCGCATTCGCAATCTTGTCGACCGCACGGAAATTTTTACCGACCACCGGCCGCTTGAGTTGAAGCCCATCAACATTCACGAAGTGCTGGAGCACGTGAAAAAGCTGGCCATCACAAGTTTTGCGCGGACGGTTACATTTCACGAGAACTACGATCCGTCGCTGCCCGCCGTCGCCGGAGACAAGGAACGCCTTATCCAGGTGTTTCTCAATCTGGTCAAAAATGCAGCGGACTCGATCAGCGGACAAAACGATGCCGAGATCATCTTGCAAACGTCGTTCCGGCCCGGTGTTCATCTGGCGATGGCTGGCGCGCGCAACCGCCAGGCCTTGCCGCTTGAGATCAGTGTCCGCGACAACGGGCCCGGCGTTCCGGCTGGTATTCGCGAGTCTCTTTTCGAGCCCTTCGTGACGTCGAAAGCCAAAGGTCAGGGGTTGGGGCTTGCCATCACTGCCAAGATCATCGCCGACCACGGCGGCACCATCGACTGCGAGTCGGAGCCGCGACGAACCGTGTTTCGCACACGGCTGCCGGTTTATCGCACACACGGGGAGAGACGAAACTGAACCTGGGAACTGTCATAGTCGCCGACGACGACGCCTCGATCCGCACGGTGTTGAACCACGCGCTGGTGCGCGCCGGTTTCCTCGTGCGCACAACCGGCAATGCGGCAACGCTGTGGCGTTGGGCGTCGGCGGGGGAGGGCGACATTGTCATCACCGATGTCGTCATGCCTGACGAGAACGCTTTTGAACTTTTGCCAAAGCTGAAAAAACTAAGACCCGAACTGCCTGTGATTGTCATGAGCGCCCAGAACACGCTGATGACGGCCATCAACGCGGCGGAGTGCGGGGCGTATGAGTATTTGCCGAAGCCATTTGATCTCAACGAAATGATCGGCGTTGTCCGGCGCGCCATGAATGCCAAGGCCGAAAAGCCGCGCCCTGCC
>JANOFD010000217.1:0-1046 GCA_031413455.1 Rhodobiaceae bacterium | reverse complement strand
GACAATTTCGGGCCTTCAGTCCGCCCTGTCCATAAGAATTCCTCTTAAACCCCAGCCCGCTTCATCGCAGGCTCCAGCCCCGGGTCAATATGCGGTGCTTCCTTGCGCAAATACACCAGCAGTGTCCGCTCGTTTTCATCGACGGTGCCGTCGCGCAGGATGCGCTCGCACAGCCATTTCGCTTCATCGGCGTCAACCTGCTCACGCGACAAACGCAGCCGTGTGGTCTCACGCTCGGCCTGCGCCTCCTTGCGCGCTTGCACTGCACCCGTCGGATCGAGGCTTTCCCAAACGCTTGCGAAAGGTACATTGCCATTTACGACGCTGGCGCCCACCGCCGACAGCATCTGCCCAATCGAGCCACGCTCATTCAACCAGCGCTCGCGCTGCACAGCCTCGTCGCGCGTCGGCACCGTCGGCGGGTTCATCGGATTGAGCAAGTGATTGGCAAGCGCCAGTTTGAAAAACTCCGCCCACGCCGGATCACTCTCACCCGTTCCCGCCGCTTCGTTCAGACAGAACAACAACTCGGCTTCGCGCCTCGTGACCAGCAAACTCCCGTCACCAGCCGGCGCATGCAGTGCCTTGCGCAAGATCTCGACATCGCCAGCCCCAATGCTCACCCTTGGGCGATTGCCACCCAGCGGACCTTTCCGCGACAGCAACACGGCCTGGCGCACGGACTCCAATACCAAAGCCGTCAGCTCGCCCGGAACCTCGCGCGCCCAATGCACGATGCTCAGCAACAGCTCCATCTCGGTCTTGCCCGCGACGTGGCCATCGCTTGCCACATTGTCGATCAGGACCCGGGCCTGCTCCGGCGTCACATAGCCTTTGGGCTCGCTCTGCCAGACGAAATAATCGGTGAGCGCCTCGACATACAGCCCCGCAAACGCCGCGTCCTTGTTCGAACACACATGATCCAGCCTGAACAAAATCTCGGCGTCGCTCTTGCTCACATGCCCCTTGGCATAGATCATCCGCCGCAACTGCACGGCATGTTGAACTTCAATCAAGCCATTGGCCCGCAGACTCTGATCCAATTG
>JANOFD010000216.1:0-1312 GCA_031413455.1 Rhodobiaceae bacterium | reverse complement strand
TGTTGACCTCGTCGAGCTTGGCCCCGGGATCCATCCCCATTGCCGTCAGTTCCAGATCGCGCGCCTGCGTCTTCAGCGTCGTCATGCGGATCGTCTTGGCCTGAAAGAACGACCAGGTGTTCGACGCCTCGATCGTACCGCGCAGCGCATCCGACGATGCGTTCTGCCCACCTGCCTCGGTGAACGCAAGTATGCCCGCCAAAACGGCGATCAAAATACCGATGCGCTTGTTGCGCTCGTTGAATTCGAGTTCCAGGGCTTCGGCCATTTCCACTCCTCATGCGATTCGCCAAAACGCATTGAAGCGGCGATTGGCGCACCACCGCAAGTGAACCAATCCTTGGACGCGACGAAAACGAGCTAATTCCCGCCGCAATCAACGCTGTTTCCTGACCAGGTGCAGGGGTCGGCAGTTGGTTCGGGTTTTTGTGATCCCGCGATAGCGCGAATTCCATCGCCAATCGTGCGCCAGGCTTCGATCTCTTGTTCGCGGGCTTGCGCGAGTTGATCTTTGCGGTCCTCCGTCAGCAGACCTTCCGCATCCAGCGCCGCTTCCTGGTAGAGCCTGTTGGCATTGCCGAATGAGATTTTGCGTTTCAACAGTTCCGCTGTCACCAAATCGAACTTGAGTGCAAGTCCCTTGCGCGTCGCCGACTGTGTCGGCCAATGATCCTTGGCGACGGCGTCGGTGCGGTCACGGCATTCGCGCTGATCGCGTGCCAAAATGCGAATGGCTTCCACCTCTTGAGCGGTCGGCACCTCGTCCAGCGCCAGCATGTCAGGCGTAATCTCTTCGACGTTGACGATCGCCAATTTGCCTTTGAGCACCCCGACGGCAGGGTTTGAGCGCTTTTGCTCGCAGAATGATACGGCGCTGGTTTGATCCTTCTCGGCAACGTAATTGCGCACCACGCTGCAACCGTTGAGACCGGCCACAAAAACGACCGTCAATAAGAACCGAATCCCCATCTTTCCCCCAAACCTTTCCCCAGACAGCAGAATGAAACGCCAAGTTGGAAGCTCAGGCAAGAACTCCTTTCAAGGCATTGAATTGTTTATGGTTTTGGCCAGCTCCGAAGTGCCGCTTGCGGCCGGCAGGGAATCACTTGAAGCTGGCACCAACCAAATCCAGGGGACTGCCACCATGAAGCTCTTGTCCACGCTCGCCGTATTAGCCGTCGCCGCAATAGCAATCCCGGCCGCAGAACCGCCACCGGAAATGCAGGCCTCTCAGCTGCTGGGCGCCAACATCTTCGCGTTGCGATTGGTCGCGACCGTGCTGGGGCTAGCAGCGGTGGTCGGCATCTACTTC
>JANOFD010000215.1:0-2074 GCA_031413455.1 Rhodobiaceae bacterium | reverse complement strand
TACCAGAACATGTCGGGATGCTTCGGCTCGACATTGAACGGACTGGTCGTCTCGGCACTCAGCACCTTGCCGATCGCGCCACCGCGGACCGCCTGCGTGTTCTTTCCGTAGCGCAGATTCAGTTCGTCCACGAGCCGGCTGAGATTGCGACGTTCCGAGTGGTGCTCGATTTTCTCGAACAGCGACGGCGTCACGTTCGCCTCCTCGACGAGACGCGAGAGTGTCACGCCGACTTTCAGCGGGGCGCCGCGCACCCAGATCGCCTACGAAGGCCTCAAGGTCGGCGGCTCCTATCGTGTCACCAACATTGCCGGTGGCGCAGGACTGGCGGATGGCGGCGGCGCATCGATCGGTTGCGGCCGACTCGCGGGCTGCGTTCTGCCCGACAACCACACCACGATCTGGGGCGCAGGCGTCACCTACGAAACCGGTCCGTGGCGCGTCGGTGCCGAGTACGTTAACCTCGAAGAAGAACTGCCTCGGCTTGCCGATGGCCGCGACCTCACGCAGGACGCACAAGGCTGGGCCGGATCCGTCGGCTACGAATTCGACGAAAACGCCCGCATCGTTGCCGGTTACCAACATTACACTTTTGATGGCCCGTCCGGCACCTGTGTAGCGGGCCCCACACCCGTGTGCGATACGCTCGATGCCAACCTGGGCTACATTCAGACCTCGATCACGTTCTGAAGTTTGAGGTAAAATCGAATGCTGCGACTGTCCGCCAGCTCACTCACGGCAGCGTTGCTGTTCGCCAGCGCAGCAGCCTCGGCCGATGCGCTCGACCGCGTCAGTCTTAAGCTCAACGGCCACCTCAGCGCCGTCGGCGCCTACGTCGACCAATCTAACCACGACGGCCTCGACCAGGGCGTGCTGGCCATCGACTCCGGCCTTTACGGCTCGGCGTCTCTGCCACTCGACGGCGGCGGCGAAATCGGCGGCCGCGTCGCCTTTGACATCGACTACGCCACCAATTTCGACTCGTTTTTGAACGACGCCGGTGCCTCGAACGTCCTCGAAGAACTTTGGCTCTATTGGGACAACAGGCTTGGCCGCCTGCAAGCAGGACTCCAGGACGGCGCCGCCGACATCTTGGGCCTCAGCCTGCCATCCGCGACCCGGGGCATCAGGGTCGATAACCCTGAGATCTTCCTGATGGGCTACCCGTGCAACACGGCCTGCAGCTCGGACCCGCAAGCCCCTGGCAGCCTGTTCAGCCCCAACGGCATGCAACTGCGCTCCGACATTCACGGCTCGGATGACTACCTCAAAATCATGTATGTCTCGCCAGACCTCAGCGGCCTGCACATCGCAATCTCCTTCGCCCCCGACGGCACCCGTGACCCCGCCCAGCTCTTCGGTGACGACGAGCGCAACGAACAGGCCAACATCTGGGATTTCGCCGCCAACTATTTGCGCACCGTGGGCCAAGTCGATATCGGCCTCAGCGTCGGTTACGTCACCGGCGAAAACGTCAACAACGATTGGGCGGGCACTTACGGTGACCTCGAAGAGTGGGGCGCCGCCGCCAAGCTCGGCTACCGCGAATGGACCATCGGCACCGCCTGGCGCCAGACCAACGTGATGGGCGGCGGACCGGTGACGCAAGGGGCGTTCAACTCCAACGTCTTTGAAGACCTCACGACCAACATCTGGAGCGCAGGCATCACATACGAAACCGGCCCCTGGATGTTCGGCGCCAACTACGTCTACGCCGACGCCGAATTGTTCTCCGCCGACCGCCAAGAAGGCTCAGGCCTCCAATTCGCCGGCGCCTACACCCTCGACGAAAACATCCGCATCTCCGCCGGCTACCAACACTTCGAATTCGACGGGCCCCAAAACCAGTGTCAAACCGATAACGGCGGAATCTTCTTCCCCCCGTGCGACACCCTCGACGGCAACGTCGCCTACCTCGAAACGACGTTTAGCTTCTAAGCAGCCGCTTGACAAAGGTGGCATGCTGCAGTTCGCATTCGGCCTGATTCCGCATAAAACAGGTCCCCGCCATGACCCATCCGCAAAGAGTCTCGACCTGCCTCTGGTTCGACCGCCAGGCGGAAGAGGCCGCGAA
>JANOFD010000214.1:0-1619 GCA_031413455.1 Rhodobiaceae bacterium | reverse complement strand
AGGATATGCGGGTTTGAGGCTTTCTTCAAATGCGGGATGCAGTATTTCGAGACCATGAAGGTGCCGCGCGTGTTGATCTGGTGCATGAGATCGTAGCGTTTCATGTCGGTCATGGTGGTGGGGGTTAGCTGAATGGCGCTGGCGTTATTCACACAGATGTCGATGCCGCCGAACTTGGCGACGGTTTGTTCGATGGCGCTGACGACGCTGGCTTCATCGCGCACGTCGACGATGAGGGGCAGCGCTTTGCCGCCCGCTTGTTCGATTTCCTTGGCCGCCGCGTAGATCGTGCCGGGAAGTTTTGGATTGGGCTCGGTGGTCTTGGCGGCGATGGCAATGTTGGCGCCGTCGCGCGCGGCACGCAGAGCAATGGCCAGACCGATGCCACGGCTGGCGCCGGTGATGAAGAGGGTCTTTCCTTTGAGCGTCGTCATTGCCCTAGCGCACTTTCTTCTTGAGTTTTACCGCCGTACCGAAGGCCATCATTTCTGCGGCGCCTTGGCTGATCATGGAGGTGCCAAAGTTTATGCCCACGATGCCGTCGGCGCCGATGCTTTTTGCCTGTTCGACCATGCGATCCAAGGCCTGCTCGCGGCTCTCGGCCATCAGCTTCGTGTATTCCTGAACCTCGCCGCCCACGATCATGCGCAGGTTCGCCATGATGTCGCGGCCGAAGAAGCGCGAGCGGACCGTGTTGCCGCGCACCAGACCCAGCGTCTCAACGATGTCGTATTCTGCGAGTTCATGTTGTGTGGACAGAATCATCGTGGCGACGTCCTTGTTAGTGGTCAACGTTCTTCGAATAATAGTCATCTTCGCGGTTGCGGGCGCGATCGCTCAACACTTTCATCAGAAGAACGATTCCGCCCACGAGCCCTAGCAGAACCGCCAACCCTGCGAAAAGCGCGATCGTAACCGGCGTCAACGTGACGATCCCGACGATGAAACCTAGAACATAGACGGCGCCTGCTGCCACGATCAGTCCGACCCCCAGCCACATGCCGCCCTTTTCGTAGCTCGCCATCCCTTCGGTATTCGGCGGTGCGAGCCTCGGGTCGATTTTGCCGGGATCAGGTGCGCTCATACAGGTCAACTCCGTCGTATCCGCGGGTGCGTTTGATT
The DNA here is from genome assembly GCA_031413455.1 of Rhodobiaceae bacterium. GTDB lineage: Bacteria > Pseudomonadota > Alphaproteobacteria > Micropepsales > Micropepsaceae > SZUA-430. The sequence continues at coordinate 497 of JANOFD010000214.1, read as the reverse complement.
TTTCTGCGTTCGATCAGGCAGTTCAAGTGGGCGAGGCTTTCGCCGGTGGCCATGCCGTAATTGCCGCTGGTGATCTTGGTGCGGAAGAGTGCGGGGAAAACGTCGACGGCGCGCTTGGGCGTTGTGCAGAGCTGCAGGATTTTCTCCATGCCCTCTTCGTGGCCGTCGATCAGTTGGGTCATGCGCGTCTTGACGCCGTAGAACGGTTCGTTGTGCGACGGAAGAATGAGGGTGTGGTCCGGGATCAGCTCGCCCACTGGCGCCGTTGCGGCTGCAGAGCTCCTGGATACGGCCTTTCAGTTCTTTCACCAGCGCCCGGCCCTGGGGGTTGGCGGCGTGTTCCGGCACGTTCGGCAGCAGCGCCGCCGGGTACACGCGCCGGTGATAGATGCTGCGCTCGTCTTCCCACAGGAAGGTGGGCTCGTAGATGAACGCATTCGTGCTGAAGAACATCAGCATGCGCGTCAGCTGCACGCGGTTTTGTCGCATGCGGTCGC